>CAJFJM010000015.1 GCA_904384245.1 uncultured Clostridia bacterium | reverse complement strand
CAATATGTATATTATAGTGATTCAAAAAATAATCCATATGGTGATAAACCAAAAGAAGAAATAAAAAAGATTTGTGATAAAATTTGTAGACATTTATTACAAAAAGGATGTAATGTAATTGTAATTGCATGTAATACAGCAAGTGCAGTATCAGCTAAATTTCTAAGGAACAAATATAAAGATATACCAATTATAGCAATAGAACCAGCATATAAAATGGTACATGATTATGCATCAAATGGAAGAACATTAGTTATGGCAACACAAGGAACAATAAAAAGTGAAAAATTTAAATTATTATTTAAAAAATATAATAATCATAAAACAAAGCTATTAGCATGTAGTGGATTAGCTGATATAATTGAAGAAGGCAATAATCAAAAAGTTGAAAAATATTTAGAAGAAGAAATAGGAAGTTTAAAAGGAAAAATAGATAATGTAGTACTAGGTTGTACACATTATCCATTAGTGCAAAATGAAATAGCTAAAATACTAGGAAATGTAAAATTCTTTAATGGAGCAACAGGACTAGCTATACATCTAAAAGATGTTTTAAAAGAGAATAATTTATTAGAAAATGAAGTAGTAGAAAATAATATTTTAGAAAAAGAATCGCCTAAGAAAAATGAAATATTAAAAAATATACAAATGACAAATGAGACTAAAATAAAAATAGAATTTGAAGATTCATCAAAAGATAAGAAAAAAGAACAAAGATTTTTTGATTTATTATGAGTGATGTTTAGGAGAATTTATATAAAAAAGTAAAAAGAAAGAAGTGATTTTATGAAAATACTAAAAAATACACTAAAAAGCGCGTTAAATATAAGAACAGAAAAAGACTATCCAATTAAAGGAATGGAATTTATAGATATAATGCCACTAATAATTCAAAAAGAAGTTTTTGCAGAAATAATAGAAAAATTTGCACAAGAAATTGCGAAAAACAAAGTAGATTATATTGTAGCACCAGAATCAAGAGGTTTTCTTCTAGGAACAGCAGTTGCAAATAAGCTAAATGTAGGATGTATTCCAGTTAGAAAAAAAGGAAAATTACCACCAACAACAATAGAAAAAGAATTTACATATGAAAAAGAATATGGAAAAGACAGTTTAGCTTTACCTAAATTAGTAGGAGAAACATATGAAGGAAAAAACTACTATATAATAGATGATATATATGCAACAGGAAATACTATGAAAGCAATAGAAGAAGCAATAAAATCTCTAGGAGGAAAAGTAACAGGAAAAGCTGTAATAATGAATATTGTAGAATTAAATAATGAAAAAGATATAATATCACTAATTGATATAAATGAAGAATAAAGAGTATAAAAATAAGAAAAAATGGTTACACTCTGAATAGAAAATATTAGAAAGGAAGAGTGTAATGGAAGAATTAGTAAAAAACTTAAATACTTTTTTATCAGAGCTTGCAGTTTTTTATAGAAAATTGCAAAATTATCATTGGAATGTTACAGGAAAAGACTTTTTTACAATGCATGAAAAATTAGAAGAATATTATGATGAAATAAACGATGAAATTGATGTTGTAGCAGAACATATCTTAATGTTAGGATATGAGCCTTTAGGAACAATGACAGATTATTTAGAAAATGCAACTATTGAAGAAGCAAAAAATGAAAAAGTAAAAAGTTGTGCAGTTATAACAAATTTAATAGAAGATTATACAATATTATTACAAAAAGCAAATAAGATAAAAAGATTAGCAGATGAAAAAAGCCATTATTCAACATCAACAATGATAGATGATTGTATAGGAGCATATACAAAAAATTTATGGATGCTTAAACAAAGCCAAGAATAGGAACAAAGGAAAAAAGAGGAACAGGAAACAGGGGACGGTCCCTTTCCCTGTTCCTCTTTTTTCTTTTCCTAAAAATAAATTAAAAAAATCTTGACTTTTACAAAAACTTGGTATATGATGTAACAAAATTAGGAATTATTCTTAATTTAAGGAGAAGATTTATGAATAACTATTCAAAGCAAAGAGAAATTATATTAGGAGTAATTAAAGAACTAAAAACACATCCAACTGCAGAAGAATTATATATAGCTGTTACAAAAAAGGATAATAAAATAAGTAAAAGTACAGTTTATAGAAATATTAACATTTTATTAGAAAGTGGACAAATAAAGAAAATAAGCAATCCAGTTGGACCTGATAGATATGATTATGTATCTATTCCACATAATCATGTTATATGTGAAAAATGTGGAAAAATATATGATTTATATTGTAAAATACCAGAAGATTTAAAACAAGATGTAAATAATGAATTATCAGGAAAAATTTCTTTAATTAGTAATATAACTCTAAATGGAATATGTTATGAATGTAAATCTAAAAAAAATTTAGGAGGTAATTAAAATGGATTTAAAAGGAACAAAAACAGAAAAAAATTTAATGGAAGCTTTTGCTGGAGAATCACAAGCAAGAAATAAATATACATATTTTGCAAGCAAAGCAAAAAAAGAAGGATATGAGCAAATAGCAGCAATATTCCAAGAAACAGCAGACAATGAAAAAGAACATGCAAAAATGTGGTTTAAATTATTACAAGGTGGAGATATAAAATCAACAGTAGAAAATTTACAAGCTGCAGCTGAAGGAGAAAATTATGAATGGACAGATATGTATGACAGAATGGCTAAAGAAGCAAAAGAAGAAGGTTTTGATCATATCGCATTCTTATTCTCAGAAGTTGCAAAAATAGAAAAAGAACATGAAGCAAGATATAAAAAACTAATTGAAAACATGGAAAATGGATTAGTATTTAGCCGTGATGGAGATAGAATTTGGAAATGTAGAAACTGCGGACATATTGTAATAGGAAAATCAGCTCCAGAAATTTGTCCAGTATGTAGTCATCCAAAAGCATATTTTGAAATCAAAGCTGAAAATTATTAAAATTATAATATTATAAAAATAAAACTCTCATAAAACTTATGTTATGGGAGTTTTATTCTATTTTAAGAATGACTATAAGAATTTCAATTGCATACAAAAAATTATATTATAACATCTCTTTGAAGCTTTTCTATAAAAAAGACAGTGAATCATAACAAAGTATCATATCAAAAAAATAAAACCAACTTTGAAATTTGACCATATTTACATTTTATGCTATAATAACACAAAAGTTTCAAAGGAGAAAAAAATGCCAAAATTTTTTATAACACAAAGTCAAATTGCAGATAAAAATGCATATATAGAAGGACAAGATGTTAATCACATAAAAAAAGTTTTACGCTATAAAACAGGAGACAAAATAGAAATCTGCAATAAAGACACTGAGGAAAACTTTTTAGGAGAAATACAAGAAATTCAAGAAAATATAATAAAATGTTCTAATTTAACAAAAATAGAAAAGAAAGCAGAATCAAATATAAAAATCACAATTTTTCAAGGATTACCTAAAGCAGATAAGATGGAATTAGTAATACAAAAATCTGTTGAATTAGGAGTTTTTGAAATAACACCATTAAAAATGAAAAGATGTGTTGTTAAATTAAACGAAAAAGACTTAGGTAAAAAAATAGAAAGATGGCAAAAAATATCAGAAGTAGCGGCAAAACAATGTGAAAGAGATTATGTACCTAAAATTAATTTACCTACAGATATAAAAAAATTATGTGCACAAATAAAAGAATATGATTTATTTATTGTAGCATATGAAAAGGAAGATAAAAAAACTCTAAAAGAAGTAATAAATAAATTCAAGCAAAATATAAACACACAAAAAGAAATAAGAATAGGAATTGTAATAGGTCCAGAAGGTGGAATTGACCAAGAAGAAATAAATAATTTAAGTAATAGCGGAGCACAAGTTGTAACTTTAGGAAAAAGAATATTAAGAACAGAAACTGTGGCATTAAATGTTTTGAGTATATTGATGTATGAATTAGAAAATATCTAATATATATAAAAGAAACAATCAAAAGGTCAATAGTTTTATTCCGATAATTCGGACAATTCCGACAATTCGGACAAAATGGACTGTCCCTAACATCCGAAATGAATTGCTCCTAACATCTGGATTGATATCAACAGAAAGGAATATTGGTGAAAAATGAAAAAGCCAAAAAACAAAAATAGCAAAAACTTAGAATTTATAAAAAAAGAAAAAGAATTTAAAGGAAAAATGAATAAGCAAATACAATCTAATATATTGATAGCAATAGCACTAATGATATATTTTTTAATATTAAGTACAACATACCAAATATTAGGGCAAGTGACAGTGCTTTCTGCTACTAAAATATTGGCAATAGTATTGCTTTTATTAGGAATTTTTGTAATGGAAAGGGCATATAAAAAAGATGATGGAAAGCTTGCAATACATAGTATTGAAGTATTGCTTATAGCAGCACATACATTATCAATTAGATATGTTGTTGCAAAATACGATTTTTCTTTTCCACTATATATAACAGTATCTTCGTATATATTTGCAATATATTTCGTATTTAAATCAATTATAATTTATACAAAACAAAGAAAAGAATATTTAGAAAGTTTTAGTGATATTCCAGAAATAACAAAAAAAGAAGAGCCTATTGTAAAAGAAGCAAAGAAGAGAAATAATAAGAATGAGCAAATAAGAAATAAAAGCGATAATAAAAAAGAACATATGCAAAAAGAATTTGATCCAAGTAAATTAGATGATATGATTAAAGAATTCAAAAATGGCGAAGATAAGTTAAAAAATATTAAGAAAAATGAAAATAAAATAAAAAGAAAAAGAATAAACGAAAATAAAAATAAAAACCAAAAAGTAAATGAAGATAAAATAGAAAATAGAAAAATAAACGAAGATAAAGTTAAAAACCAAAAAGTAAATGAGGATAAAATAGAAAAAAGAAAAATAAATGAAGATAAAACAAAGAATAGAAAAGTAAACGAAAATAAAGTTAAAAATCAAGAAATAAATCTAGATAAAATAAAAAATCAAAAAGTAATAGAAAGCAAAGAAAACAAAAATCTAAAAGTAGTAAAAGTAAAAAAAGAAAGTATACAAAATAATGAAACAAAAGATTCTAATAGTAATGGCAATAGCAATAGTAATAAAAAATCTAGAGTTAAAAAAGATTCTAGTAGTAATACCAATAAAAAAGCTAGAGCTACAAAAACAAAAGTAATAGAAAACGAAAAAATAAAAGATAATGCAGAGCAAAAACAAGAAAATGATGAAAAAGTTAAAGTAAAAAATGAATTAAAAAGTAATTCTAAAATAAATGAAAAAGCCAAAAATAAAGAACAAAAAAATCTAAAAATAAAACCGGAAAAAAGAAAAATATAGATTAAGTGAAAAATATGAAATAAAAGGAAAATATAAAGTAAAAGAAAAATATAAAATATAAGGAAAAAGAATATAAAATAAAAAACCAAAAAAAGAAAATAAAAAGATAAAATAAGATATAATGAGATAAGGTGAAGAAGAATGATAAAAAGTATGACAGGATACGGAAAATGTAGTGAAGAAATAAACAAAAGAGAATATCAAATAGAAATAAAAAGTGTAAACCACAGATATTTAGATATATCAATAAAATTACCAAGACAACTAAATTACCTAGAAGGGCAAATAAAAAAAGCAATAAGCACTAAGATAAAAAGAGGAAAAATAGACGTATTTTTTACATTTGAAAATTATTCAGAAGAAGGAAAAGAAATAAAAATAGACAAAGATTTAGCAAGAAGATATATAAAAGAAATGAAACAATTGGCTTTTGAAGAAAACATTTCATCAGACATAAATATAGTAGAAGTTTTTAAATTACCAGATGTATTAAATATAAAAAATGTACCAGAAGATGACTTAATAAAGCAAGAAACAATGACTGTTTTGGATAAAGCAATTAACCAATTACTAGAAATGCGCACGAATGAAGGAAATAAAATTGCAGAAGATTTATTAAGAAGAATAGAACATATAGAAGCGGAAATCTTAAAAATATCTGAAAAATCTACTGGACTTATTCAAGAATATGTAGTAAAATTAGAAGGAAGAATTAAAGAAATCATGCAAACAGAAGAAATTGATAAGTCTAGAATAGCTCAAGAAGTTGTTATTTATGCAGACAAAAGTTCAATAGAAGAAGAAATTACAAGACTAAAAAGCCATGTAATTCAATTTAAAGATTTGTTACAATCCAATGAAGCAGTTGGTAAAAAATTAGATTTTATCATACAAGAAATGAATAGAGAAACAAATACAATTGGATCAAAATCAAATTGCTTAGAAATAACAAACAGTGTTATAAATATGAAAACAGAACTTGAAGATATAAGAGAGCAAATTCAAAATATAGAATAGAAAGGATTTGAAGATATGCAATTAGTAAATATAGGATTTGGAAATATTGTATCAGCTTCAAGAATTGTAGCAATTATAAGTCCAGAATCTGCACCAATAAAAAGGTTAATACAAGAAGCAAAAGATAATAAAACAGCTGTAGATGCAACATGTGGAAGAAGAACAAGAGCAGTGCTTATTATGGATTCAGGACATATCATATTATCAGCTGTACAACCAGAAACAGTCGCAGGTAGACTAGATAAAGACATAGACAAAGATATAAATAAGGATGTAGGTATAGCGCCATATATTCAAGAAGAAAAATAAGAAGCTAAAAAGCAAATTGAAAAAGTTAAGGATTAAAAGCTAATAATTAAAAATTATTATAAAAAATATATTAAATAAAAAATCTAGTTTAACTAGAAAAATAGGAGGTAATGTTAAAATGATGGTAAAACCAACAGTAGGAGAATTATTAACAAAAGCAGAAAATAGATATGCTCTAGTAATAGCAACAGCCAAAAGAGCAAGACAATTATCTTTAGGAGCTCAACCACTAACAACTAAAAAGGAAGCTTCAATGGTAACATTAGCAGCAGATGAAATTGCTGATGGAACTGTAGTAATAGTAGAAGATGGAGAATAAAAAGGGGAATAAAAATGTTAGTTATTTTATCTGGAGTATCAGGAGCAGGAAAAGATACAATAAAAAAAGAATTAATAAAAAGAATGGATAATGTTATATCATTACCATCTTTTACTTCTAGAGCACCAAGAACTGGTGAAGAAGAAGGAGTACAATATCATTTTATATCAAGAGAAGAATTTTTAGAAAAAATAAATAATAATGAATTTTACGAATATGACATACATCACAATAATTATTATGGAACATCACGCAAATTGATGAATGAAAAAATACAAAGTGGAAAAATAATAGTAAAAGATATAGAAGTAAATGGAACAGAAAACTTAATAAAATTATTATCAAATGAAACTAAATTAGTACCAATATTTTTAAAAGTAGATAGAGAAGAGCTAAAAAGAAGACTTATAAACAGAGGAGACAATCTAACAGAAGAAGAAATGGAACTAAGATTAGGAAGGCTAGATTATGAAGAATCAAAAATAGGTCTATATGATTATGTTATAAAAAATGATGATTTAGAAAAAACAGTACAAATTATTATGACTATTATAGAAAATGAATTAAGATTAGAAAAAAACAATTAAAAATTTAACAAAGTACTATATAACCAAAGAGGTGTAACAAATGACAGGAATTTTAATCATAATATATATACTGGTATTCATAGTATTTGCCCTAGTAGCATTTTCTGTTATGCAAATTAAACTTGCCGGTATGAAAGTAAAAGATTTTTGGAGTTTTATTGAAGCAAACCAAATGTTAGATAAATTATATAGATTTGCATTACAGTACAAAAAAATGTCTCCACAAGAACAAGTTATTTATTTAGCAGAAGCAGAAAAAATATTTACAGCATTTGATAAAGTTCCACCAGAATTATGGGATGAAGAATATGAAAAATACAAAGAAGTATTAAAAAAATATAATGACATAAAAATGATAAGATGGGCTGGACAATAGCCCAGGCGAAAGCGGACAATAGGGACAGGCAAAAATGTCCGAGAAAAAGATTCCCAACAATAAAGACATGTATTTTAATAGTTAAATTATAGTGAATTTTTTAAATAATAGGAAAGTAGCAGATTAGAAAGGATTTAATTTCTAGATGTGTTCCTATTATTTTTTTTGAAAACTATTTAAGACCTAATTATTTTTTTAAAAAGTATTTAAGACCTAATTTTTTAGTAAAAATATAATAAATATAGTTGAAAATTGTTATAGATTTGGTATATATTAAAAAAGTCTGAAAGGAAAGGAATAAAGAAAATGAAAAAAACAAAAATAACAAGATATATATTTTTTACACTAATGATATTAACATGTATAATTATATTTATATTTTCAAGTCAAAATGGCGAAGAATCAACAGAAGTAAGTGATGGTTTTATAAGTAGATTTATTGATATATTTCCATTAACTAAAAATCAAACAGAAGAACAAAAACAAGAAACTATAGAAAATCTTCAATTTATAGTCAGAAAAACTGCACATTTTAGTATATATACAATTTTAGGAATAACTTCTATGGGATTTATTAACACATATAATATTTCTTATAAGAAAAAAATAGGAATTTCTTTTTTAATAGGATTTTTATATGCTATCTCTGATGAATTTCACCAATTATTTTCATCTGGAAGAACAGCAAAAGTAATGGATGTTGGAATTGACTCAGCTGGGGTTATTTTTGGAATATTTATAGTATATGTAATTATAAAATTATATAAAACTTTAAAAACTAAAACAAAAAATAAAAAAGTTAATATATAAAAATTTAAGATAGACCTTGATATATAATATATTATAATTTGTTGTTAAAAAATTATTGTTTTAAATAAATGGAAGCTTTTATATAAAGTTTTTTGGCTTTTGGGGTTTAATTTAGGCTTTAGCTCAATAAGAAGAATTTTGCTAAATCTTGTAAAAATAATAGACAAAATAATCCTTTTTGTG
Organism: uncultured Clostridia bacterium; assembly: GCA_904384245.1. Taxonomy (GTDB): domain Bacteria; phylum Bacillota; class Clostridia; order TANB77; family CAG-508; genus CAG-269. The sequence goes on along the minus strand of CAJFJM010000015.1, from coordinate 12,753 downwards.
ATATAATTTGCCTAAAAGAAAAGAGGGATATTATGGAAAAAGGTAAAAGAGTACAAGAAAAATCAAGAAATAATAGTGAAAATAATATACCAAAAAAAAGAAAAGGATTAAAAATTTTTGGAATTATTGTATTGATTCTAGTTATTCTTTTAGTTGCAATAATAGGATTTACATATTTTTTTGTAGTCAATAAATTAAATAAAATTCAAAGAGTAGATTTAGATATTAGTCAATTAGATATTTCAGAAGAAGCAGAACAAAATTTAACAGGATATAGAAATATAGCATTATTTGCAATAGACAGTAGATCAATCGAAGACTATGGAGAAGGCAATAGAAGTGATGGAATAATTATTGCAAGTATAAATAATGAAACAAAAGAAGTAAAATTGGTATCAGTATATAGAGATACATATGTACAAATAGAAGGTCATGGGTTAGATAAAATAACGCATGCTTATTCATATGGAGAAGCACCACTTGCAATAAGCACATTAAATACAAATTTAGATTTAAATATTAAAGAATTTGTAACAGTAAATTTTGATGCGGTAGCAGAAGCTATAAATCAATTAGGAGGAGTTACAATACCAGTTGAAGAAGATGAACTTCAATATATAAATTCATATATTAGAGAAACTTCAAGAGTTACAGGTATAAATACAAAAGAAGTAACTCGAGCAGGAACACAAGTATTAGACGGAGTTCAAGCTGTAGCATATGCTAGAATACGTTATACAAGTGGAGGAGACTATAAAAGAGCAGAAAGAATGAGAACAGTTGTAGAAGCAGCATTTAATAAATTAAAAACAAAAAGTTTATCAGAAATAAATGCATTTGCAGATACAATATTACCTAAAATTTATACTAATATATCAACAGGAGATATATTAGCAATGGTTCCAGATTTAACTAAATATAAGGTTTCAGAAAGTATAGGATGGCCATACGAAACAAGAGGAATAACTATGAATGCATGGTATGGTATACCAGTTACACTTGAAAGCAATGTACAAAAATTACATCAAGAATTATTTAATGAACAAGATTACACACCAACACAAACTGTAAAAGATATAAGTAATCAAATAATAAATAAAACAGGATATAGTAATTAAAAATAATTTTATTTTAAATTTGTAATTATAAATTTAACAGTTTACAGTATTTAAATAATTTTATAAATACAGCATTTATAGAAATGCTATAAATGCTGTATGCGTAAGAAAATCACAAACTATATGACAAAAAAAGACAGATGCAAATACTTGCAAAAATTGTCGAAATATGGTAAAATAAAATTGTTTGGAATGTATAGAAACAGGATGTAGAATTTATATTTTTTAGGGGGGAAATATAAAATGAATATTAAAGATGAAATTACAGGTTATTCATCAGAAAACATATTGGACAACAATGCTTTAATTCCTTTACAAAGAAACCTAGATAGAAACAGAGCAGTCTTAAGAATAGAAACAATTTTAAAAAGATTTATAGACATTATAGGTAGTATAGTAGGAATAGTATGTTTAATACCATTAACAATCATTATATGGATTGCAAATTTAATAGTGAAGGATAATGGACCAATATTCTATACACAAGAGAGAATTGGAAAAAACGGAAAAATATTTAAAATGTATAAATACCGCTCTATGGTTGTAGGAGCAGATGAGAAGTTAAAAGAATATTTAGAAAAAAATGAAGAAGCAAGGAAAGAATATGCTGAATATAAAAAATTAAAAAATGATCCTAGAATTACAAAAATAGGAGCATTTTTGCGCAAAACATCATTAGATGAATTTCCACAATTTATAAATATATTAAAAGGAGAAATGAGTTTAGTAGGACCTAGACCATATTTACCAAGAGAAAAAGAAGAAATAAACGGTTTCTTCAATTACATAATGTCTTGCAAACCAGGCTTAACAGGTTTTTGGCAAGTAAATGGCAGAAGTGATGTTACTTTTACAGATAGATTGGATATGGATATGAAGTATTATTATAATCATAATTTGAAGATGGATATTAAGATTTTGAAGGATACTTTTGTAAATGTTGTAAAAAAAGAAGGAGCAATCTAATGAGAATTTTGCTAGTAAATAAATTTCATTATTTAAAAGGCGGAAGTGAAAAATATTATTTTGAATTGGGAAATTTATTAAAACAGCATGGACATGAAATTGCTTTTTTTTCTATGAAAAGCGATAAAAATATAAAGACTAATGAAAAAGAATATTTTGTTGATGAGATTGATTTAAATAATGGAAGTAAATTAAAAGCATTAGATGTTATATATTCAAAGAAAAATAAAAGAAAAATGTTGAATGCAATAGAAGATTTTAAGCCAGATATTATTCATTTAAATAATTTTCAGAGACAGTTATCAGAATCGATTATAGAGGCAGCCAACGAAAAACATATACCTATTGTTTTTACTGCACATGATGTACAAGCAGTTTGTCCAGCAATTACAATGCTAGATAGTAATAAACATATTTGTGAACTTTGTAAAAATGGAAAATATTTTAATTGCATAAAAAAGAAATGTATAAAAGATTCATTGCTAAAAAGTATATTGGCAGCGATTGAAGGAAAGTATTATAGATTTAAAAAGGTTTATAATAAAAAAATAAATTGGATAGTTACACCATCAAATTTTTATAAACAGAAAATGATTGAGGATGGAATAAAAGAAAATCATATTACAACTATCCATAATTTTATTGAACTTGATAAATATGATATGGAATTACAAGATGAGGGATATGCTTTATACATAGGTCGACTTTCAAAAGAAAAAGGAATTTTAAATTTGTTAGAAGCTTTTTCTAGTATAGAAGGCAGAAAATTATTTATAGCAGGAGATGGACCAGAAAAAGAAAGGATAGAGACAATAATTAAAGAGAGACATTTAGAAAATAGTTTAATTTTATTAGGTTATATAAATCAAGATAAAATAAAGGAATATTTATGTAAAGCTAGATTTGTTATTGTACCATCCATATGGTATGAAAATTGTCCATATTCAATAATGGAAGCATTAGCAATAGGAATACCAGTCATCGGAGCTGATATTGGGGGAATTCCAGAATTGATTAAGGATAGAACGAATGGATTGCTTTATAAATATGATAGTATATCAGATTTAGAATCAAAAATGAAAATTTTATATGAAAATCCAGAATTAGCAAAACAATATGGAAAGAATGCTAAAAAAAGAGCAATTGATGATTATGATAAAGAAAAATATTATAATAAAATTATAGATATATATAGTAAAGTTTTAAAGGAGAAATAATGTGGCTGAAAAAAAATTAAATGGAACAGTTATAGTTACATATAGATGTAATGCAAGATGTACAATGTGCAATAGATATAAGGCACCATCAAAACCAGAAGAAGAAATAAGCATAGAAACAATAAAAAAATTACCAAAAATGTATTTTACAAATATTACTGGTGGAGAACCTTTTATAAGAGAAGATTTACCTGATATAGTTAGAGAATTATATAAAAAATCAGATAGAATAGTTATATCAACAAATGGATTTTTTACAGATAGAATAATAAAATTATGTGAGGAGTTCCCTAATGTAGGTATTAGAATATCAATTGAAGGATTAGAAGATACAAATAATAAAATTAGAGGGTTAGATGATGGATTTAATAGAGGATATTCTACTTTAAAAAAATTAGTAGAAATGAAACATCCGGATGTTGGTTTTGGAATGACAGTACAAGACGCAAATGCTAAAGATTTAGTTCCATTATATGATTTATCTAATGAATTAAATATGGAATTTGCTACTGCATCATTACATAATAGTTTTTATTTTGTAGAAGCTAAAAATATTATACATGATAGATTGATGGTTGCAAAAGAATTTGAAAAATTGATAAATAAGTTATTAAATTCAAATTCTCCGAAGAAATGGTTTAGAGCATATTTTAACCATGGATTGATAAATTATATATTCGGACAAAAACGTCTATTACCATGTGATATGGCTTTTGATACATTTTTTATAGATCCATATGGTGATGTAATGCCATGTAATGGAACAAAAGAAAAAGAAGTTATGGGAAATTTAAATACTCAAACTTGGGATGAATTATGGAATTCTAAGCAAGCTGAAAAAGTTAGAAATAAAGTAAGACATTGTGATAGACAATGTTGGATGATAGGTTCAGTTTCACCAGCAATGCATAAATATATATGGAAACCAGCATGGTGGGTTGTTAGACATAAATTTTTAAGATTCTTTAAAAAAGAAAAATATTCTATGTATGAAAATAAAATTGTTAAAGATTTAAAAGATGGAAAAGTAACTAAAGAAGAATTAGATAAATGTTCTACTTGTGATATGAATTGTGTTATAAATGATGGTCTTTCAGAAAAATCTAAAGAGCAATTAAAAAATAAAACAGGAGAAGAAATCGTTAATGAAGATCTTGCAAGACAGATGGAAAAGAAAAAATAATAAGGGGTAAAAGCAAATGAAAATTGCTATGATAGGACATAAACGTATACCTTCAAGAGAAGGTGGAGTTGAAATAGTAGTAGAAGAATTATCTACAAGACTTGTTAAACGAGGATATCAAGTTGATGTTTATAATAGAAAAGGAAAGAATGTTCAAGATAAAAATGCAGATAAGGAAAATAGAAAAATAAAAAAATATAAAGGTGTAAATATTATTACAATACCAACAATTAATAAAAAAGGATTAGATGCACTTATTTATTCTTTTTTTGCAAGTATTAGAGCAGTATTTGGAAAATATGATATTTTACATTACCATGCAGAAGGTTCATGTGCAATGTTGTGGATACCACACCTTTTTAGAAAAAAAATTGTAGTTACAATTCATGGCTTAGATTGGCAAAGAGCAAAATGGGGAGGATTTGCAACTAAATATATAAAATTTGGAGAAAAATTGGCAGCAAAATATGCAGATGAAATAATAGTACTTTCAAAAGGTATACAAAAGTATTTTAAAGATACATATAATAGAGATACTAAATTTATACCCAATGGAGTAAATAAACCGACATTAAGACAAGCAAAAATAATCAAAGAAAAATATGGACTAGAAAAAGATTCATATATATTATTTTTAGCTAGAATAGTTCCTGAAAAGGGATTACATTATTTAATAGAAGCATTTAAAAAAACAGATACTGATAAAAAATTGGTTATAGCAGGTGAAGCAAGCCATACTAATGATTATTTAAAGAAAATAAAAAAAAGCATTAAAGATGATAATAGAATAATTATGACGGGATTTGTTCAGGGAATAGAATTACAAGAGTTATATAGTAATTGTTTAATATATTGTTTACCAAGTGATGTAGAAGGTATGCCATTATCACTCCTAGAAGCAATAAGTTATGGATGTAATTGTTTAGTTAGTGATATTGAAGAAAATAAACAAATAACAGAAGAAGCTAATGTAATAACTTTTAAAAAAGGAAATATAGGAGATTTAGAAGAAAAATTACAAAAACTTTTAAACAATGACAATAAAAATAAAGTTTATGCTAATGACGAATTTTTTAAAGTTCATAATTGGGATTATATTGAAGAAAAAATAGAAAAAATATATAATATTGGGGAGAAGTAAATGAAAAAGTTAAAGATATGTTTTGCAGCTTCAACAGGTGGACATTTTGAACAATTGATGATGTTAAAACCATTAATGAAGAAATATGATAGTTTTATATTGACAGAGAAAACAGATTATGAAGTAAAAAATAATAATGACATAAAAATATATAAAATAAATCAAGTAAATAGAAAACAAATATTATTTCCTATAAATATGTTTATCAATGCGATTAAGTCATTTGCAATTTTTATAAAAGAAAAGCCGGACTTAGTAATAACAACTGGAGTTCTAGCAATGATTCCAATGTGTTTAATAGCTAAAATATTTGGAAAAAAATTAATATATATAGAATCTTTTGCAAAGATAAGTTCACCTACATTAACAGGTAAGTTTTTATATAAATATGCAGATCAATTTTATGTGCAATGGGAAAAAATGTTAGAAATATATCCTAATGCAATATATAAAGGAGGAATTTACTGATGATTTTTGTGACACTTGGCTCACAGAAATTTCAATTTAATAGATTACTAAAAAAATTAGATGAAATAGTTGAAAATGGAAATATTAAAGATGAAATTTTTGCTCAAATAGGATATAGTGATTATAAGCCTAAAAATTATAAATATAAAGATTTTATAGATAGAGAACAATTTAAAGATATTATGGCAAAAAGTGATATAGTAATAGCACATGGTGGAACAGGAGCAATTATTACTGCTGTAAAACAAGGAAAAAAGGTTATTGCTGTACCAAGATTAGCAAAGTATGGTGAACATGTGGATGATCATCAAATTCAACTTGTTACAGAATTTGAAAGTAGTGGAATAATTTCTGCTGTTTATGATTTAGATAAGTTGGAAGAAGAATTGCTTACTATTAGAGATAAACAGTTTAGACCATATAAGTCTAATACTGATAATATTATTGAAAGTATTGAAGATTTTATAAAGGGAATGAAATAAGATGAAAGAAATTTTGAGAAAAATATATTATGCTGTTTTAAAAATTTTACCAGATAAATTAGTAGTGAATTTAGAAAATTTAATGACATATCATAGATTTTTAAATAAAAATAAACTTGAATATTTTGGGGAAAAGATACAATGGCTTAAATTATATGGAAAATTAGAAAAATATAATGATTATGTAGATAAATATTTAGTTAGAGATTATATAGAAAAGACAATAGGAAAAGAATATTTAATACCTTTGTATGGGGTTTATAATAATACTGATGAAATAAATTATGGAGAGTTACCCAATCAATTTGTATTTAAATTAAATCATGGCTCAGGATATAATATAATAGTAAAAAATTTACAAAAAGCCAATATTTTAAATATAAATAAAAAGTTAACTAATTGGCTAAAAGAAGATTATTATAAGATAAAAAAAGAATATCAATATAAAAATGTTAGAAAGAAAATAATATGTGAAAAATTAATTAACGATTCTAATGGAGAATTGTTAGACTATAAATTTTTTTGTTTTGATGGAAAACCAGAGTTTATAAAAGTTGATTTTGATAGATTTAGTAATCATACAGCTAATTTCTATGATAAAAAATGGAATTTAATAGATATGAGAGAAAAAGGTTATAAAAATTATCAAATGAAATGTGAGAAACCAAAAAATTTTGAAAAAATGTTAGAGATTGCAGAAGTTTTATCAAAAAACTTTCAATTTGTAAGAGTGGATTTATATAATGTAGATGGTAAGATTTATTTTGGTGAATTAACTTTTACACCTGCTTCAGGAAAACATGCTTTTGAACCATTAGAAAAAGATAAAAAAATTGCAGAAAGGATAAAAATATAATATGAAAATTCTTATGTTAGGACCAGCAAGAACTGTTAAAGGTGGAATGACTTCAGTTGTAGATAATTATTTTAATTATGGATTAAATCAAAAGGTTGATTTGAAATATATTGAAACAATAAATGATAAAAATAAATTTTTAAAAGCCTTAAAGGAGATTAAAGGAAAAATAGAATTTTTAACTAATGTAAAAAAATATGACATTATACATATTCATATGGCTTCAAGAAGAAGTACTTTCAGAAAAGGAAAATATGTAAGAATTGCTAAAAAATTCAATAAAAAGGTTATATTACATATACATGGGGCTGAATATAAGATTTTTTTTAATGAATGTAACGAAAAACAGAAAAAATATGTTATTAAGACGTTAAATTTGGCTGATAAAATAATTGTTCTATCAGAGGAATGGAAGGAATATTTTTCTAAGTTAGTCAATCCACAAAAAATAGTTGTAATATATAATTCAATAGTTTTGCCAGAAGATTTAAAAAAAGATTTAGAAACACAAAATTTACTTTTTTTAGGTAGATTTGGTAAAAGAAAGGGAATATATGATTTGATTGAAGTTGTTTCAAAATTGATTGTTAATTATCCTAATTTAAAATTATATGCTGGTGGAGATGGTGAGATAGAAAAAGTTGAAGCAATGATTAAAAATAAAAATATGGAAAAAAATGTTCAATTATTAGGTTGGGTTACAGGAAGAGAAAAAGAAAGAATTTTAAAAGAAGCATCTTTTTATGTTTTACCATCATATAATGAGGGAATGCCAATGTCATTGATTGAAGGTATGGCTTATAAAAATGTTTGTATTTCTACTGATGTTGGAGGAATACCTAAAGTAATAAATAATAATGTTAATGGAGTTATAATAAAACCTGGTGACAAGGAAAAATTATATAGCGCATTAAAGAAATTACTAGATAATGGAGAGTTACGACAAAAGTTATCTAATAATGCAAGAAGAACAGTTGAAGAAAAATTTAATATAGAAAATAATATAGAGAAGTTAATTGATTTATATGAAGAATTATGTGATGCATAATCTAAAAGGAGTTGTATATGGAAGCTAGAATACCAAAAATAATACACTATTGTTGGTTTGGAAGAGGAAAAAAAACAAAATTGATGCGTAAATGCATGGAAACATGGAAAAAATATTTTCCAGAATATGATATTGTTGAGTGGAATGAAGAAAATTTTGATATTAATTCTAATGAATATGTTAGAGAAGCTTATAATAGTAAAAAATATGCATTTGTAAGCGATTATGTTAGATTGTATGCTTTGTATAATTTTGGAGGTATTTATTTTGATACGGATATTGAAGTTATAAAAAATTTTGATAATATTATTAAAAATATGGATATTTATGCTTTTGAAAAAGAAGATGTTATCATGACAGGTGTAATGATTGCTAGGAAAGAGTCAAAAATTATTAAGCAATTTTTAAAATTGTATGATAATCTTAAATTTTTAAATGATGATGGTTCTTTGAATTTGTTACCAAATACCTATAGATTAACAGAGATATTAAAGGAAAATGGTTTGGTTTGTAATAATAAAAAACAAATTTTAAAAAATAGTTTAGCAGAAATATATCCTATTGAATATTTTTGTGCATATGATATGGATAATTCTTATTTTATGCCAACTCAAAATACATATACTATACATCATTATGATGGAAGTTGGACTTCAAATAAAGAAAAAATTTTTAAAAAATTAAAAAGAATAATGGCAACGGTATTGGGAGTAGAACTATATGACAAAGTTAGAAAAATAAAAAAGGGTATAAAATAGAAACATATAATAGTAAATTAGTATATTGAAAGTAATTTAAGCAAATGAAGTAGGTTATTGGCTAGAAATATATATAACCATGATAAATATACAATTGAGTATTTTACAGTACTAAATTTAAAAGAAGGACTATATTAAAATATTTAAGAAAAGATAAAATATTAAAGTATAAGGAAAGAAAGATGAAAAAAAAGATTAAAATATATGATTTAATTTATTTTTTAGGTGTTTTTTTATTACAAATTAGATTTTTTGATATATATTCAAAGTTAATTGCAATAAATCAAAGTATTTCTAAATTATTTTTACTAGTTGGTATGCTATGTATAATAATAAAGATATTGTCTATAAAAGAAAAGATAAGTACATATTTTTGCAAAATATTTATAATTTTGATAGGCTTTATAACATATATGAAGGCAAATAATACAAGTTTTTTGATTTTTATTTTAGTTATATTAGGAGCTAAGGATATAGATAAAAAAGTAATTGTGAAGTATTTATTTATTACAAATTTGTTATATATCATTATTAATGTTTTTACGTATTTAATGCAAATGATTTTTAATCCAACGAAATTATATTTAATCTATACAATAAAAGATGAAAAGCTTGTACAAAGATTTACATTTAATTTTATACATTCTAATACTTTTGCAGCTTTTGTATTTTGGGTTTATATGATGTATGTATATTTGTATGAACGTAAAAATAATGAGTATATTAATATAGGTATTACTATAATTGTGGCTATTTTTATATATTTTACAACTTATTCATATACAACTTCGTTAATGTTAATAATATTCGTAATATTATATTATTTTTATGGGAAGAGTAAAATGTTTTATGCTAAATTTTCTAAATTTATATTAGAAAATTTTACTACTATAGTTTTTTTTATAATGTTATGTACAATAATTTTTTATAATTTTTCTTTAGTACAGATAATTGATAATTTATTAACTAACCGTATCAGATTAGCTAGATTTGCATATGAATATTATGGAATTGGAATTTTGGGGACTAATATTTTACCGATATATCATCCTGTGGTTATAGGAAATTATATATTAGGAAGTTTTGAATTTTTAGATGGCGGATATTATAATTTAATATTACGTTCGGGAATAATAGCTACAGTTATATTTTTATATTATATAAAAAAGGGAATGAAAAGATTATTTGAAAATAAGGAAACTAAAAAAATAATTTTTTTAATTATTTGTGCAATATTTGCAATATCAGAAACTACTGCATTTGACCCATTGATTGCTTTTCCACTTATTTTTATATTTGATGTTGAAAAGGGAGGAGAAAAAAGTTGATTAGAATTTTACATATAGGCATGTCACCAAACCCTGGTGGGGTAGAAAATTTTGTTATGAATATATATAGAAATATAGATAGAAGTAAGATTCAGTTTGATTTTTTATTAGATCATAACGCTAGTAAGATAGCCTATGAAGATGAAATTATTTCTTTGGGAGGAAAAATATATAGAAGTTATTATAGAAGAAAAGAATTTTTTAAAAAAGGAAGAAAAAGTATAAAAACTTTTTTAAAACAGCATCCTGAAATAACAGGAGTACATATGCATGCTAATACAATTCATCCAATGTTTAAAGTGTTAGAAGTAGCAAAAAAAATGGGAATAAAAGTTAGAATTTTACATTCACATAATTCTAATTATATGACAAAGCTTAAATTAAAAGATAAATTATATGAAAAATGTGCAAGAAAAAAATTAGATTATATTACTACTAATTTATTAGCTTGCTCAGAAGAAGCGGGAAAATGGATGTTTCATACTAATGATTTTCAAGTGATAAAAAATGGGATTGATGTAGATAGATTTAAGTTTAATCAAAAAATAAGAAATAAAACAAGACAAGAACTTGGTCTAAGTGAAAATTTTGTAATAGGACATGTTGGAAGAATGAATTATCAAAAAAATCCTATATATTTATTAGAGGTATTTAAATGTATACATCAGAAAGATAATAATTCAAGGTTATTATATGTTGGTGACGGCGACGAGAAAGATAAAGTAAAAAAATATATAAAAGATAATTCACTTGAAGGAAAGGTAATATTAGCAGGGGCAGTTAAAGATACATATAAATATTTTTGTGCAATGGATGTATTTTTTTTACCATCAAGATTTGAAGGATTAGGGATAGTTTTATTAGAAGCTCAAGCAAATGGCTTAAAGTGTTATACAACAGATATGGTACCAAAAGAAACTAACATAATAGGAAATGTTGAATATATTGGATTGAATGTGGAAAAGGAAAAATGGGCAGAAGAAATTTTGAAAGGGAAAAATGAAAAGAGAAAAGAAGATGTAATTAAATTTTTTGAACAAGCGGAGTATGATATTAAAAGTACTGTTAAGGAAATTCAGAAAATATATAGTATGGGAAAATTTTAATTTAACTATATGGATTATCAATAAAAAATAAGTAGATAGTATTAGTAGAGGAAAAAAATGAGTGATAATGATTTAATTTCAATAATAATACCAATATATAATGTTGAAAAATATATGGAAAAATGTTTAAATAGTGTTGTAAATCAAACATATAATAATATTGAAATAATTTTGATTGATGATGGATCAAAAGATAAATCTAGAGAAATTTGTGATAATTATGCAAAAAAAGATAATAGAATAAAAGTTGTACATAAGGAAAATAATGGTGTTTCAAGTGCAAGAAATACAGGTATAGATATGTCTAAAGGTAAGTATATTACTTTTATAGATTCAGATGATTATATTGATACAGATTATATTGAAACATTATATAAATTATGCACAAGAAATGATTCTGATATAGCTATTTGTGGTGTTAAAGACGAAGATTTTGATGGAAATATAGTAAATGAATCAAATGAAATAAAAAAGAAATTAAATAAAAAAGAAATGTTAAAAGAATTATTGAGTGAACAGCATTTTTTTGGCGTATGTTGGGCTAAATTTTATAAAAAAGACATAATAGGAAATATCAGATTTAATGAAAATATGAAAATTGCAGAAGATTTTGAATTTTTGTATAAATTATTAGATAAAGTTAATGTTGCATATGTTGATACAACAAAAAAATTATATCATTTTTTAATACGTGAAGGCAGTGCGACAAAAAGTGGCTTTAATTTAGAATGGAAAAAACAGATAAATCTTTGTGAAGAGATTATAAATGATGTATCTGTATATTGGCCTGATATAGAAGAATATGCAATAAAAAGATATTTTAAAGCAGTAATGCCATGCATGATAACGGCTTTAAAATCAAATAGCAATTATGAAGATATAAAATATTTAAGGGATAAACTTAAAGAATATAAAAGACAAATAAATAAAAATATCTTGATAACTAAGAAACAAAAATTTTTCTTTTATATTGTGATGATTAATCCTTATATATTAAAAAGTATTTTTAATATAAAGAAGAAAATAATTAAATAAAATTAAAAAAAGGAAAAAATAATATGAGCGAAAATGATTTAATTTCA
>CAJFJM010000014.1 GCA_904384245.1 uncultured Clostridia bacterium | reverse complement strand
TTACAAAATAAAAAAATAATTAATAAATGTCTAGAAAAAGTAGTAATTTCAATGTATTTAAGACTTTCAACAAATTCTTTAAGTATAGTACTTAAAGAAACACAAAAGAAGAAAAAAGATAAGAGTATCAGAGGATAAAAAGATTTATTTAACTAAAAAACAAAAGAAGGAGGAAAAGCATTGAAATCAAAAAAATTACCTAAATTAGAAAAAATACAAAGATTAAAAGAAACAACTAAATATAAAAAGCAAAAAATAAAAACAAACAAAGGAATAACAATCCTAGCTCTAACAATTACAATAATTATACTGCTAATATTAGCAGGAATAACAATAACGTTATTAACAGGAGAAAACGGTTTAATAAAAAATGCAGGACAAGCAAAACAGGAAACAGAAATATCAAATGAAAAAGAAATTCTAGAAAGAGCAACAACTCGGAGCAATGGCACAAGATTCAAGAGGAATTATAAAAGAGGAGAATTTACAAAATAAATTAAATGAAGAAACAGGAGAAGGAAAGACAGAAGTATCAGATATAGGAGAAGAATTTGAAATATTATTTACAGATACTAACAGATTTTATACTTTAGATAAAAATGGAAATGTAATAGGACCAAATGAGTTCATAGAAGATAAATATCCTGGAGATATAGCAAAAGATAAAAATGGAGATATATTAGATGGAAGTGATGAACATCCATATGAAATTTGGTGTATAGAAGATTTAATAGAATTATCAGAAAACTATATAAATTATCAAAACTGTAAAGTGATTTTGTGTAGGAATTTAAATTTTAAATCTAATTTATCATATGCAGATAGTAACCGAATAGATTATGGAGATATAAATAAAGATGGAATTACAGAAAGTTTGATAAAAGAAATGCAAACAGGCATAGGTTTTACTCCAATTCTTTTGTTTTCTCGGTACATTTTCACGGTAATTATAATGGAGAAAACCATAGAATCGAAAACATTTATATAAATACTGAAGGTGAAGCGGGATTATTTGCTAAGGTTACAGGAACAATACAAAATATTGCTGTTTCAGGAAACATAACATCAAAAAATGGAAATGCAGGAGGAATAGTTGGAAGTGCGAATAGTCAATTAGTTATAGAAAATTGTTCAAATTATGCAAATATTACAGCAATGAGCAATAGTGCAGGAGGAATTGTAGGTTTTGGCGTTTACAAATTAGAAGATTGTTATAATGAAGGAAAAATTCAATCCTTAGGAACAGAAAAAACAAATGGGCCAAATACTGTAGGTTGTGCAGGAGGAATAGTTGGAAGTGACGCAACTATGATATATAATTGTATAAATAATGGAGAAGTCATATCAAATATTTCAGCAGGTGGAATTATAGGATACAAATATGCACAAACACTAGAAATTGTAAATAATTATAATAAAAGTACTGTAAATGGAAAGTCTTATAGTGGAGGAATTATAGGAGAAACAATGGCAGGTAATGTTAAAATATATAATTCTTATAATCAAGGAAAAGTATCAGGTACAAATATATTAGGAGGAATTGCAGGTTATAAATATTGGACAACTATAATGTCAATTTATAATTGTTATAGCACAGGAAACATCGAAGGAACAAATAAAACAAAAATAGGAGAAATTGTCGGTGTTTGTGATGGTGGAGAAGGTGCATATGAAAATAAAATTTTAGAATTAAAAAAATGTTACTATTGCCATAATGATAAAAATCCAATTGGAAATAAAACGTTAGAAGGAGCAATATTTAAAGAAGAAAATCAAATGAAAAAAATTGATTTTAAAGAAGAGTTAAATTCTAATAAAGAGGAGCTAAAACAAGATGGAGTAGATATAACATATTGGAAAGATTGGATCCAAGAACAAAATTCATATCCAACATTATAAGGAAATGCTCCAACCATCAAACAAAATTAAAAAAACTATTGCATTTAATACAACCATTCTGTTATAATGATAAAAATAAAAAAGGAGCGAATAAAAATGAAAAACTATTTAAAAAAAGCAAATTTAATAACAATTTCAGCTATTTTTTTAATAGTTGTTTCATTTTTATTTATATTTATTTTTAAATAAGGAAATTTGTTCCTTATTTTTTTTTGACCAAAAAAGTCTAAAAAATTAAGAATGGAGGGTGTTATGAAAAGTTATAACAAAAAAATCATACTAGAAGATGGAGAAGAATATTTAGGATATGGATTTGGAGCAAATAAAGAATCGATATGTGAAATAGTATTTAATACATCAATGGTAGGATATCAAGAAATAGTATCAGACCCATCATATACGTATCAAATGGTAGTTATGACATATCCTTTAATAGGTAATTATGGAATAACAGATGAAGATTATGAAACAAAACAACCAACAATAGGAGGATTAGTTGTAAGAGAATATAATGATTTTCCAAGTAATTTTAGATATACAAAAACATTATCAGAATATCTAGAAGAAAATGATATACCAGGTATATCAGGAATAGACACAAGAATGCTAACAAGAAGTATTAGAAATAAAGGAACAAGAAAAGTCATAATTACAGATATAAATACTTCAAAAGAAGAAGCACTTGAAAAATTAAAAAAATATGAAATCCCAAAAGATGCAGTATCAAAAGTAAGTTGTAAAAAGAAATGGTATTCAAGAACAGCAAATTATAAATATAATGTAGTAGCAGTAGATTGTGGGATAAAACTAAATATAATAAGAAGTTTAAATAAAAGAGGATGTAATGTAACAATAGTACCATATAATATAACAGCAAAAGAAATAGAAAACCTAAAACCAGATGGAATATTTTTTTCAAATGGACCAGGAAATCCAGAAGATGTAAAAGAAGTAATAAATTTAATAAAAGAATTAAAAGGCAAATATCCAATCTTTGGAATATGCTTAGGTCATCAGCTAATAAGTTTAGCATATGGAGCAAAAACATATAAATTAAAATTTGGACATAGAGGAGGAAATCATCCAGTATTAAATTTAAAAACAGATAAAATAGAAATAACAAGTCAAAACCATAGTTATGCAGTAGATGAAAAATCTTTAGAAAAAACAGGCTTAACTCCTACGCATAAAAATATATTAGACAACACAATAGAAGGTGTTGAATGCAAAAAAGACAAAATATTTAGTGTACAATATCATCCAGAAAGTGCACCAGGGCCACAAGATAGTGCATATTTATTTGATGAATTTATAAATTTAATGGAAAATAAAAGATAATAATTGATGTTATATAAAAATTATATATTATAAAAAAATAAAGAAAATACCAAAAAGATAATTTATAAAAAGAGAAGAATTTTTAATAATCGTAAACAATATTTGAAAATTTTTGTAAATTTAATACCAGATTGAAAGAAAGAGAGGAATAAAAAATGCCAAAAAGAAAAGATATAAAAACAGTATTAGTAATAGGTTCAGGACCAATAGTAATAGGACAAGCAGCAGAATTTGATTATGCTGGGACACAAGCATGTCTAGCATTAAAAGAAGAAGGATATAAAGTAATACTAGTAAATTCTAACCCAGCAACAATAATGACAGACACATCAATTGCAGATAAAGTATATATGGAGCCATTAACATTAGAATATGTTGCAAAAATCATTAGATATGAAAGACCAGATGCAATACTTCCAGGAATAGGAGGGCAAACAGGTCTAAATATTGCAATGCAGTTATATAGAAAAGGGATATTACAAGAATGTCAAGTAGAATTATTAGGTACAAGTAGTGAAAGTATAGAAAAAGCAGAAGATAGAGAAAAATTCAAAGAATTATGCCAAGAACTAGGAGAACCTGTACTAGAGTCAATTATAGCAACTTCAGAAGAAGAAGGTTTAATTGCAGCAAATAAAATAGGATATCCCGTAGTTTTAAGACCAGCATTTACTCTTGGAGGGACAGGAGGAGGATTTGCAGATAATGATGAAGAATTAAAAGAACTAATAAAACATGCATTAAAATTATCTCCAGTAGGTCAAGTGTTAGTAGAAAAAAGTATAAAAGGATATAAAGAAATTGAATATGAAGTAATAAGAGATAGTAATGATACAGCAATAACAGTATGTAATATGGAAAATTTAGACCCAGTAGGAATACATACAGGAGATTCAATAGTTGTAGCACCAAGCCAAACATTAACAAATAAAGAATATCAATTATTAAGAGATAGCAGTTTAAAAATAATAAGAGCATTAAAAATAGAAGGTGGATGTAATGTACAATTTGCGCTAGATCCATATTCATTTAAATATTTTGTAATAGAAGTAAACCCAAGGGTATCTCGTTCATCAGCATTAGCATCAAAGGCAAGTGGATATCCAATAGCAAGAGTATCAGCAAAAATTGCAGTAGGAATGAGACTTGATGAAATAAAATTAGCAAATACTCCAGCAAGTTTTGAACCAGCTTTAGATTATGTAGTTTGCAAAATTCCAAGATTTCCATTTGATAAATTTACACTTGCAGATAATAAACTAAGTACTCAAATGAAAGCAACAGGTGAAGTAATGAGTGTAGGCAGAACATTTGAAGAAGCTTTATTAAAAGCAGTAAGATCTCTAGAAATTAGAGTAAGTCATATATATATGAAAAAATTTGACAATATGGAAACAGAAGAAATAATGAAATATATAAAAGAAGGTAGAGATGATAGAATTTATGCAATTGCAGAATTAGTTAGAAGAAAGATTGATTTAGGTTTAATATATAATATCACTAAAATAGATATGTTTTTCCTAGAAAAAATAAAAAATATAGTAGATATGGAAGGATTACTAAAACAAAATATTGGTAATGTAGAAATACTAAAAAAGCTTAAAAAAATAGGATTTAGTGATAAATATATAGCTAAAATTTGGAATAAAGAAGAAGAGGAAATATATTTACTACGCAAGAAAAATAATATATATCCGGTTTATAAAATGATAGATACATGTAGTAGTGAATTTGAAAGTTATGTTCCATATTTTTATTCTACATATGAAAAAGAAAATGAATCAATTGTAAGTAACAAGAAAAAAATAATAGTCTTAGGAGCAGGACCAATTAGAATTGGACAAGGAGTAGAATTTGATTATTCAACAGTACATGCTGTAAAAACAATAAAAGAAGCGGGATATGAGGCAATAATAATAAATAACAATCCAGAAACAGTATCAACAGATTATACAACAAGTGATAAATTATATTTTGAACCTTTAACAGTAGAAGATGTTATGAACATAATTGATTTAGAAAAACCAGAAGGAATTGTAGCATCATTAGGAGGACAAACAGCTATAAATTTAGCAGGTCCACTTGCAAAATTAGGAGTAAAACTAATTGGTACAGATGTAAATGCTATAGAAAAAGCAGAAAATAGAGATTCTTTTGAAAAAGTTATGAAAGATTTAAAATTATTACAACCTAAAGGAGAAGCGGTAACAAATATACAAGATGGAATAAAAGTAGCAAGCCAAATAGGATATCCTGTACTTGTAAGACCAAGTTATGTACTAGGTGGAAGAGCAATGCAAATTGTTACAAATCAAAAAGCATTAGAAAAATATTTAAAAACAGCAGTAGAAATAAACACAAAACAACCAGTACTTGTAGATAAATATATAGTAGGAAGAGAATTAGAGGTAGATGCAGTATGTGATGGAAAAGATGTATTTGTTCCAGGAATAATGGAACATGTAGAAAAAACAGGAATCCATTCAGGAGATAGTATAAGTATATATCCAACATTTAGTGTAAGCCAAAAAGCAAAAGAAAAAATATTAGATTATACAGTAAAACTAGGATTAGGAATTGGAATTATAGGATTATATAATATTCAATTTATAGTAGACAAAAACGAAGATGTATATGTAATAGAAGTCAATCCAAGGTCATCAAGAACAGTACCATTTATATCTAAATCTACAGGATATTCATTAGCTGATATAGGAACATTAGTAATGATAGGAAAAGCTTTAAAAGAACAAGGAATAACAGAAGTATATCCAAAAGAAAAAGAAAAATGGTATGTAAAAGCACCAGCATTTTCATTCTCTAAATTATCTGGACTAGATGCAACATTATCTCCAGAAATGAAATCAACAGGAGAAGCAATTGGTTATGATAAAAAGTTAACAAGAGCGTTGTATAAAGCACTACAATCTTCAGGAATAAAACTTGCAAATTATGGAACAATTTTTGTTACAATAGCAGATAAGGATAAAGAAGAAGCATTGCCTCTAATAAAAAGATTTTATAATTTAGGATTTAATATAGAAGCAACAAGTGGAACAGCCAAATTCTTAAAAGAACATGGTATAAGGACAAGAGTAAAGAAAAAAATAAGTGAAGGTAGTGAAGAAATATTAGATTCTCTAAGAAAAGGTTATGTAAGTTATGTAATAAACACAAGAAACCTAGACTCAATGGAACAAGAAACAGATGGAAGTTTAATTAGAAGATGTGCTTCAGAAAATAATATTGCAATGTTTACAGCATTAGATACTGTAAGAGCAGTACTAGAAGTTTTGGAAGAACGAACTTTAGGGATTTCCACAATTGATGAATAAATTTTAATTAAAATTTTATGTGGTTAATTTGCTTAAGATATTACTAATAATATATTAAAAAAGTTATATTGGTATATGTAATCTTTGTATCTTTATTAAATGATATTGCTAATAATATATTTTAAAAGTTATTTAATGTTATATATATTATGCCTTCTAAATTTTAAATAAATGTTTTTTGGTTGCATTTTTTGCTTTTTCTCATTTTATTAAAATTTAGAAGGCATATATCTAATTTATTTGTTCTATTTCAGCATAAACAATATCTATAACATTTTGTAGTATATCATTTGGTAATTCTTCTATCACTTGGTATGTTCTACTATTTAAATCTAGAGCTTTTATGTGTTCACATAATATAACACCTGTTGTTTTTGTTCTATTATCTAAAGGAATATGCAAAGGAAAGTGATTATTTGTATTTGTTATAGGACATACTATTGATAATTTTGTTTTTTGATTAAATACATTATTACTAATAACGACTGCTGGTCTATATCCTGCTTGTTCATGTCCTGATTGTGGATTAAAATTGATTTTTATTATTGTTCCTTGTTTTACCATATTTCTTCACCTTCTGGCTTTCCCCAGTCAATTTCTTCTGGTTCATAATTTCCTTTATAATTTTTAAATAATTCTTTTATGTTTTTTCTTTTATGTTCTTTTGCTTTTTCAATAATCAATTTTCCATTGTCTACAATAATTACTATTGATTCATTTTCAGACCAATTAACACTATCTAGTATCATTTTAGGAATACGAACTCCTTGACTATTTCCCCATTTTTGAATAGTAGTTGTCATATAAATCATCTCCTTTTGTATATACATAGTATATACTATAATATTCAAAATGTCAATATAAATTTAATATATTGTTATTATTTTTTACAAATAAATTTATAGTATACATTATTTTTTCTATACTAAGCTTGTAAGAATAGGGAAACTTATAAAAAATCTATTGACAAATTGCCTTAAAATTATATAATGAGGGTATATTAAATATAAGGAGGAATTACTTATGGCAAATCAAAAAAATGCTCAAGTAAATGAGGAAGCTGTTAAAAAAATGATTGACGACTTAGTAAAAAAAGCAAAAGTAGCAGCAAAACAATATTTAGATTTAACACAAGAACAAGTAGACAAAATAGTTAAAGCTATGTCTATGGCAGGTTTGGAACATCATATGGAACTTGCAAAACTTGCAGTTGAAGAAACAAAAAGAGGAATATATGAAGATAAAATAACAAAAAACATGTTTGCAACAGAATATATATATCACAGCATAAAATACGAAAAAACAGTAGGAGTAATTAGTGAAAACGAAGAAGAAGACTATGTAGAAATTGCAGAACCAGTTGGAATTATAGCAGGAGTTACACCAGTTACAAACCCAACATCTACAACAATGTTTAAATCAATAATATCTGCAAAAACAAGAAATGTAATAATTTTTGGATTCCATCCATCTGCACAAAAATGTAGTAGTGAAGCAGCAAGAATATTAAGAGATGCAGCAGTAGCAGCAGGAGCTCCAGAAAATTGTATTTTATGGATTGAAGAACCATCAGTATTAGCAACACAAACACTAATGAATCATCCAGATGTCAATTTAATTTTAGCAACAGGTGGAACAGGAATGGTACGTTCTGCATATTCATGTGGAAAACCAGCACTAGGAGTTGGACCTGGAAATGTTCCTTGTTATATTGATAAAACAGCAAAATTAAAAACATCAGTAAATGATTTAGTAATGTCAAAATCTTTTGATAATGGTATGATTTGTGCATCTGAACAAGCAGCTATTGTAGATAAAGAAATAGCTAAAGATTTTGAAGATTTAATGAAAAAAGCAGGTTGCTATTTTGTAAATAAAGAAGAAAAAGAGAAATTACAAAAAAGTATGTTTGACTATACAGAAGAATATGGATATAAACTAAAATCACATGTACCAGGACAATATCCATATACTATAGCAAAAGAAGCAGGATTTGATGTGCCAAAAGAAACAAAAGTACTTGTAGTACCAGAAACTGGAGTAGGAAAAGAATATCCATTTTCTAAAGAAAAACTAAGTCCAGTTTTAACATATTATATTTCTAAAAATGAAGAAGAAGGAATGAACCTTGCAGAAAGCTTACTAGAATTTGGAGGATTAGGACATTCAGCAGTTATTCATTCAGAAGATAAAGATGCTATTTTAAAATTTTCAGAAAAAATGAAAGCAGGAAGAATTATTGTAAATTCACCATCTACACATGGAGCAATAGGAGATATATATAATACAAATATGCCATCATTAACACTTGGATGTGGTTCATTTGGTGGAAATTCTACAACAGCAAATGTATCTTCAGTAAATCTTATAAATGTAAAAAGAGTAGCAAATAGGAGGGTGAATATGCAGTGGTTTAAAGTACCAGAAAAAATATATTTTGAAGCAGGTTCAATTGCTTACTTAGAAAAAATGCCAGATATAGAAAGAGCGTTTATAGTAACAGACCCAGGAATGGTAAAATTAGGTTATGTAGATAAAATACTATATCATTTAAGAAATAGACAACATTATGTACATTCAGAAATCTTTGATGAAGTAGAATCAGACCCATCATTTGATACAATAATGAAAGGTGTAGAAGTAATGAAAAACTTCAGACCAGATGTAATTATAGCATTAGGTGGTGGAAGTCCAATAGATGCAGCAAAAGGAATGTGGTTATTTTATGAATATCCAGATGCAGACCCAGAAGGATTAAGATTAAAATTCATGGATATTAGAAAAAGAACATATAAATTCCCTAAGCTAGGAACAAAATGTAAAATGGTAGCAATACCAACAACATCAGGAACAGGTTCAGAAGTCACATCATTTGCAGTAATTACAGATAAAAAACAAAATAAAAAATATCCATTAGCAGATTATGAATTAACACCAGATGTAGCAATAGTAGACCCAGATTTAGTAATGAGTCTTCCAAAATCTGTAACAGCAGATACAGGAATGGATGTATTAACACATGCTCTAGAAGCATATGTATCAAATATGGCATCAGATTATACAGATGGATTAGCAGAAAAAGCAGTAGAATTAGTAATAAATTATCTAGAAAAAGCATATGATGATGGAACAGACAAATTAGCAAGAGAAAAAATGCATAATGCAAGTACAATTGCAGGTATGGCATTTACAAATGCATTTTTAGGAGTAAACCATTCAATTGCACATAAAGTAGGAGCAGAGTTCCACTTACCACATGGAAGAATAAATGCAATTTTATTACCATATGTAGTAAGATATAATAGTACAAAACCAACAAAATTTGTATCATTCCCAAAATATGAATATTTTATAGCAGATGAAAAATACTATAAAATGGCAAAAAGAGTTGGCTTAAAAGCAAAAACTAAAGAAGAAGGTATAGATAGTTTAATTCAAAAAATAAAAGAAATGAATGAACATATGAATATACCAAAATCATTTAAAGATGCAGGAATTGATGAACAAGAATTTTTAGCAAAAGTAGATATGCTTGCAGATCGAGCATTTGAAGACCAATGTACAACAGCTAATCCTCGTGTACCATTAGTTTCTGAAATAAAACAAATTCTATTAGATAGTTATTATGGAAAATAAAAGAGTGTAGTAATATTATAATACTCACATGGGATTTTAATAGGTAATCATTTTTGTTATTATATAGAAAAGATTGAATTTTTTTGTGACAGCTATATGGATTTTTATGTATATAACAAGAATGGTTACCTTTAAAAAGATTAGTGTGAGTCATTTTAAATGCTAAAAAATATTATAAGGAGAGAAGAAATGGGAACAATAAAGGAAAGAATTAGCAAATTAAAAACAAAAATTACAAAAGATTCAAAACTTGATGAAAACGAAAAGAAAAAATTTGTAACAGGTGTTGCAAAAGGAATAGAAGAGGAATATAAAAAAGTAAAAGAAACAAAAGGAAAAGAAGAAGCAATAAAAACAGTTGTAGAAATGATAACTGAAAAAATAACAGATCCAGAATTAAAGGATGTATTAAAATCACTAATGAGTGAATTACTTGCTGAATTAAAAGAAAATACAGCTGTACCTGTAAATGATGTAGCGCCCAATTTAGTAGAAGCAGCATCTGAAAAAAAAATAAATCCTATACCACTATATGAAGGTGTAGCAGAAGTTACATCAGATGATAAATTACTTGAAATAATTCAAGAAGGAGATATTCCACTAGAACATAAAAATGTATTAGTAGGTGGAATAACTGATGGAGATGTAAAAAAGCAAGCAATAGCAGATTTAAAAACAGAAGAAGAATTAAAAAAAGAAAACGCAGATTTAGAAGAATTGAAAAAAATATATGCAAAATGTGAAGATATACCAGATAGCGGTTTGGAGATAATGATAAGAGAATTAAACACAGATTTAAATAATGATAGTCTAAAAAATGCAGTATATCATATTTTAGCTAAAAAAATGGTAAGTAATAGTGTAAAATTTGGATATACATCACTATATACTGCAACTAAAATAATTCCAATAGATGAAATGTATGCAGATTCTATTGAAAATATTGCACAAGAAGAATATGATAAAATGCTAGAAGTACAAAGTGAGCCAACAGATTTTGTATTTGAAAAAAATATACTAAGAAAAGAAGTAATGCAAACATTAGTTAATGAGATAATAGAAGTGTATAGAAGTACAGGTAAATTTGTAATATTATCAAATGATAGAATGAAAAATCTAGATTATGCAGGGCAAACAGAATTCATAAGAATAATAGAAGAATCTTTAGGTAAAAGATTAACTAAAATGCAAGAAAAAGATGTAAGAGCACAAATGGCAGGTATTGTAGTTGATAACGCAAAAATTATTGAATTTGAAGATAGAGTTATAACTGTAAATAAACAAAGAAGAGAAAATATCTGTGATTTAGGTATTCAATTAGCAGAAGATGAAAGATTATATAATACTGTTTTATATGCAGAAGATACAGGAATGATAAAAAAATTAGCAGAAATGCCTAAAGAATATAGAATGAGATGTATGGATATAATTTCTCAAGCATTAGATAAAGAATTGGCACAATTTTTGAAAAAAGAGAATTCTAAAACTGATAATATAAGTAGTCAAAGTAATCCTATGAAAGAAGAACAAGAAAACAGTGATACAGGCAGATAAAAGATATTATTATTCAAGTTAATAAAATTTTAAAAATTGATATATAATAGCGGAACCAATAGAAATCTTATTCTATTAGTTCCGCTTTAATTGTTGTTTTTGTAGATTTTATAATAAATATTTATTCTTGATTGTCTTGTTTATATTCTTCTAGTTGTTTTTCTAAAAATTCTGAGTGTTCTTTTTCATTTTCATACATAATGAAATCATTATAAGCTACTTTTTTCATATTAAAAAAAAGGATTGTCATCGTTATTAGTGCAATTGTAAGTATAATTACAAGAACTAGTAGTATTTTGCTTAATTTATTCATTATTAAATTCCCCCTTTTATAATATGTAGGATTTTTTATTTCTCGATATTTCCTACTTTTTTTAAATTATATATTATATCGAATTTTAAGTCAATATATATTAAGGAAAACTAAACTATAATATAAATTTATAAAATAGTTTATAGTTTGTTATAAATTTTTTATGATAAATTTTGTGTAAAGTTTAGCAAATGGATAATTAAAAAATTCCAAGAAAGTATTTACAAACTTTAGTTTGTATGATAAATTAGTAGTAGAAAAATATTTCACATAAAAAACACAATAAAAATGAAATTTGATAACAATTTATATTTAGAATAAGCATATATTAAAAAGTGGAGTAAATATATTATCAACTTTAAAGTAATAATAAATCTAGTCTTGTGAATATTTTTCAAAATCTGCAAAAGACTAGGAAATATAAGGAGTGAATATATGAAAAGAAAAAAGCCAAGGGAAAATAATGAATTGGTGAAAATGGAAAATTTTTTAGCCACAAATGATGAGCTAGATTTACATAGTAAAGCATTTGAAAAAGTAATGTTTATTTATTCAGTCGGAATAAAAGAACTAAAAACAAAATTAGAAATAATGCAAGATGAATATAAATTATTTCATGATTATGACCTAATAGACCATATAAACACTAGAATAAAAACACCAGAAAGTATATACAAAAAAATGCAAAAAAGAAATTTATCAATGGACTATAAAACTATGATAGAAAATATAAATGATATAGCTGGTGTACGAGTAATATGTCCTTTAAAAAAGGATATATATAATATAAGAGAATTTTTAGAAAATATCCCAGGTGTAAATGTGATAAAAGAAAAAGACTATATAACAGCCCCTAAAAAAAGCGGATATTCCAGTTATCATATGATTTTAGAAGTACCTGTAACATTATCTCAAAAATTTATGTATGTAAAAGTAGAAGTTCAAATAAGAACATTAGCAATGGATTTCTGGGCAAGTTTGGAACATAAAATAAAATATAAATCTAAAAAAGAAGTGTCAAAATCAGTTTCTAAAGAATTAGTAGCTTGTGCTAAAACAGTTCAAAAATTAGACCATAAAATGATGTTACTAAATAGATAATTGGAAAAAATTAAAAACTAAAGAAGGATTTATGTAAAATACGTCGAATAATATAACTATGGATAAAAAGTGGAAATATTTTCAAAGAAAGTGAGGAAAAATGGCAAGATATAGTGACGAAATAATAGATGAAATAAGGCAAAATAACGATATAGTTGATGTGATATCACAATATGTACATTTAAAGAGAAGTGGAAGAAATTTTTTTGGACTATGCCCATTTCATAACGAAAAATCGCCATCTTTTTCTGTCTCACCAGATAAGCAAATATTTCATTGTTTTGGCTGTGGAGTAGGAGGAAATGTATATACTTTCTTAATGAAAATAGAAGGCATAAATTTTATAGAAGCAGTACAAATGCTAGCAGAAAGAGCAAATATCAATTTGCCAGCACTTGAAAATAATGCAGATTCAGCAAGAGAAGAGTTAAAAGCTAAAGTATATAAAGTTAATGCATTTACAGCTGATTTTTATCATAAAAATTTATATCTACCTACTGCTAAAATTGCACAAGAATACGTAAAGAAAAGAAAATTATCTAATGAAACATTAAAATCATTTCAGATTGGTTTTTCAGGTAAATTTGATGAATTATATCAAGAATTAAGAAAGCAAGGATTTCAAGAAAGAGAAATATTAGAATCAGGATTGGTAAATAAAAACGAAAGAGGTCAATATATAGACAGATATCGTAACAGGTTAATGTTTCCAATTTGTGATGTTAGAGGAAAGGTAATTGCTTTTGGTGGACGAGTTCTAGATGACTCTAAGCCTAAATATATAAATTCACCTGAAAATGTAGTATATAGTAAAGGAAGAAATCTTTTTGGGCTTAATGTTGCAAAAAAAGGAGATTTAAGTAAAATTTTAATAGTAGAAGGATATATGGATGTAATTTCTTTGCATCAAAGAGGAATTACAAATGTAGTAGCACCTTTAGGAACAGCACTTACACAACAACAAGGATGGCTTCTTAGAAAAAATGCACAGCAAATAATACTTAGTTTTGATTCTGATGAAGCAGGACTTACAGCAAAAATGAGAGCATTAGAGATATTGCAAAATATGGGCTGTGATATAAGAATTTTGCAAATGGAAGGTGCAAAAGACCCAGATGAATATATAATAAAATACGGAAATGCTAGATTTTTAAGCCTTGTAGATAAAGCACTTTCTGTTATAGAATTTAAGGTAAAACTTTTAAAAAGAAACTTAAATCTAGAAAATGTTAATGACAAAATAAAATTCTTAAATGAAATATCAAAACTAATTTCAAAAATTGATAACACAATAGAAAGAGAAGTATATATTGAAAAAATAGCAAAAGAATATGATATATCTAAAGAAGCAATATATGCAGAAGTAAATAAATTAACATATGCAGACAAAAAAGACGAAAAAGTACTAGAGAAAACAAAGCCAGTATTATTGCATAAAAAAACTGAAAGTACAAATGTAAGTGAAGCAGTTAAAAAAAGAGAAAACACAATATTATCTATTTTATTAACAGGAAATGAAAATTTATATCAAATTATTAAGCAAAATATATCTGCTGATGATTTTAAATATGAATTAAACAAACAAATTGCAAAAAAATTGTATGAAGAATTAGAAAAAGGAAATAGTAATATAAATAGCATAATAGACAAAATGGATGAAGAGGAACAAAATCATATTACAGAAATTATGGCAGTAGATTATGAAATAGATGATATGGAAAAGGCAATTGATGACCTTATGCAAAGTTATCAAAAAGATAAACTAAATGAAAGAAAATTAGAAATTTTAAAATTATTAGAAGAAGAGATACAACCAGATAATAAAAAAGAATTAGAAAAAGAGCTAAGTGATGTTATAATTCAATTAGCCAAATTAAGGTAGGGGTGAAAATTTAATATGGCAGAGAAAAAAGAAGAGTTAAAAGACAAATCTATAAAAAAGCCAATAATTGTACAAAAAAATGAAAATGAAGAAAACAAAAATATTAAAAAATCAGGAGCACAAACAAACAAAACTTTAAAAGAGCAAGATAAAAAAGCAGAAAAAACAGAATTAGAAAGTAAAACAGTTAAAAAAACATCAAAAAAAGCGAAAAAACAAGAAACAGTAGAAGAATTAAAAGAAGAAATTAAAGAAATAGCAGAAATGGAAAATGAAAGAGAAGAGCAAAATCATGAGAAAGACCCTCAAAAAGAAAAAATTAAACAAGAAAAAGTAAAAAACTTATTAAAAAAAGCAAAGGAAAAAGGTCAAATTACTTATGGTGATTTAGCAAGTCAATTAAATGATGTAAGTCCAGATCAAATTG
This sequence comes from uncultured Clostridia bacterium, assembly GCA_904384245.1. GTDB lineage: Bacteria > Bacillota > Clostridia > TANB77 > CAG-508 > CAG-269. The sequence goes on along the minus strand of CAJFJM010000014.1, from coordinate 6,594 downwards.
ACTCTGTTTTTGATGCTTTTGAAGAAATAGGAGTAGATTTATTACCAGATGATTTTGATGATGAGCCAGATTTAGAAGACTTAAAAGAAGTAGAAGACTTAAAATTAGATGAAATAACAGAAGATACAAATTATGATGGAATAAATGTAGATGATCCTGTCAGAATGTATTTAAGAGAAATAGGAAGAATACCATTATTAACATTTGATGAAGAACTAGATTTAGCAAAAAGAATTCTAGAGGGAGACGAAGAAGCAAAACAAAAATTAGCAGAATCAAATTTAAGATTAGTAGTAAGTATTGCTAAAAAATATGTAGGAAGAGGAATGCTATTTTTAGACCTAATACAAGAAGGAAACATGGGACTTATAAAAGCAGTAGAAAAATTTGACTATACAAAAGGATTTAAATTTAGTACTTATGCAACATGGTGGATAAGACAAGCTATAACTAGAGCTATTGCAGACCAAGCAAGAACTATTAGAATTCCAGTTCATATGGTAGAAACAATAAATAAACTAATTCGTACATCAAGACATTTATTACAACAATATGGTAGAGAACCAACCCCAGAAGAAATTGCAGCAGAAATGGAGATATCAGTAGAAAAAGTAGCAGAAATTCAAAAAATAGCTCAGGACCCAGTATCTTTAGAAACACCAATTGGAGAAGAAGATGATAGCCATTTAGGAGACTTTATACAAGATGATGATAGCCCAGCACCACATGATGCAGCATCATATACATTACTTAGAGAACAACTAGAAGAAGTAATGAACACATTAACTCCAAGAGAAGCAAAAGTTTTAAAGCTAAGATTTGGATTAGAAGATGGAAAATCAAGAACACTAGAAGAAGTAGGAAGTCAATTTAATGTAACAAGAGAAAGAATAAGACAAATAGAAGCAAAAGCATTAAGAAAATTAAGACATCCAAGTAGAAGTAAAAAACTAAGAGATTATATGGGATAAGGTGAAAAGATGCAACAAATTCAAGAATTTATTGATTCAATAACTGTAGTAAAAGTAATGGATATATTTATAGCAATAGGAATTGTAATATTATTTAGACTATTTAGTGGTGCTATATCTTATGGAATAATAAAACTTTTTAAGCTAAAAGTAAAAAAATCAAAAGAAATAAAAGAAAGTGCTTTTTATGAACCAATAAAAGTTTTTATTAGTATTTTAGGAGTTTATGTAGCTTTTGTATTTTTAAAACAACCATTACAAATATCACAATCTGTAATGCATTTTATAACAATAGCATTTAAAATAATTAGTGTAATGGCATTTGCAATAGGATTAGCACGAAGTTTTACACCAGAATCAACATTAGTAAAGAAAATATTTGCAAAGAAAAATAGAAGTATAGAAGATACTGGATTGAATTTTATATTAAAAACAATAAGGGTAGTTATATATATCATAGCTATTTTAATAGTAATTATAATGCTAGGAATTGATATAAATGGTTTAATTGCAGGATTAGGACTAGGAGGAGTAATTGTTACATTAGCAGCACAAGATACAGCCAAAAATCTATTTGGAGGATTTGTAATATTTTTAGATAAATCATTTAATGTAGGTGATTGGATACAAATAGATAATTTCGAAGGAACTGTTGAAGATATGACATTTAGAAGCACAAGAATAAGAACATTTGAAAATTCAGTAGTAAACATACCAAATTCTGTTATATCAAATTCATCTATAATTAACTGGAGTAAAATGGAAAGTAGAAGATATCGTTTTACATTAAATATTTCTATAGATACTCCACTTGAAAAATTAGAAATAGTACAAAAAAGAATTGCTACAATGTTAAAAAAACATGACAATATAATTGATGATTCTATTATAGTAAAATTTGATTCAATTGGAACAAATAGTATAAATTTACTAATATGCAGTTATACAGATTCTGTAGATTATACAAGCTATTTAGAAGAAAAGGAAAAAATAAATTATAAAATAATACAAATTTTAAACGAAGAAAATGTTCAGTTCGCATATAATACAGAAATGGTATTTGTAAAACAATAAAACATAATATTTTAAAACTAAATAGCATTTAAACTAAATAATATTAGAACTAATATATCATTAAAAATTAATAATATTAAAATTTAGTAATTGCATAATGTTAAAATTTAATAATTTAATAATCTCATAATATTTAAATTTTAAAAAAACTTTTTATTTGACATTTAATGGTTAATAGAAAGTTTTTTTCTTTTCACAATATAGACATAAAAGTGATTTATAATATATAATAATTATGTAAAAGAAAAAAGGAAGGTATGTGTATATGGGAAATGAATGTATTTTAGTTGTTGATGATGAAGCAAGAATGAGAAAACTTATTAGGGACTTTTTGGCAGTTAAAGGTTATACTATATTAGAAGCAGAAGATGGAGAAAAGGCTCTTGAAGTTTTTGCAGAAAATTCTTCAAAAATAAGTCTTATTTTATTAGATGTAATGATGCCAAAATTAGATGGATGGTCTGTTTTAAGACAAATAAGACAAGAATCTAAAGTGCCAATTATAATGCTTACAGCAAGAGGAGAAGAACAAGATGAATTATTTGGATTTGAATTAGGTGTTGATGAATATATATCAAAACCATTTAGTCCAAAAATATTAGCAGCAAGAGTAGAAGCAATATTAAAAAGAACAGGTGCAGAAAAAAATGAAATAAAAGATTGTGGAGGCATCGAAATAGATAAAGATGGAAGGACAGTAAGTGTTGATGGAAAACAAATTGAATTAAGTTTAAGAGAATATGAATTATTAGTATATTTAGTAGAAAATAAAAATATTGCTTTATCAAGAGACAAAATATTAAATAATGTATGGAATTATGATTATTATGGAGATTCAAGAACAATTGATAGTCATGTAAAAAAAATAAGACATAAATTAGGTAAAAAAGGAAAATATATTAAAACTATAAGAGGTGTTGGATATAAATTTGAAGTACCAGAATAATATCGAATTTGTCAGCAAAACAAATCAAAAGGATGGATAGAAATGAAAATAAAAGAAAAAATGGAAAATTTAAAAGAAAGTTTTAAATCTGTTAAAGTTAAATTATTTTTAACTCTTTGTTTAACCATTTTAATAATTATTATATTTCTAATAGGAGTAAATAGTTTTGCATTAGAAAAGTTTTATTTATATAGTAAACAAAATACTCTGGAAGATGTTTATAATCAATTGAATGATTATTATAATGGTAATGACCATGAATTAGATTTAGAAAAAGAAATGGAAAGGATAGCAATTAAAAATAATTTTGATATTTTAATTAAAGATGAAGATAATATAAACATATATAGTTCAAGTAATGACTTCTACTATGTGATAGATTCTATTATTGGAACATCTGATAATCAAAGGACAAAAGAAATTTTAGTTTCACGAGATAATTATACTATTAGATTACAAAAAGATTTTAAAAATGGATTAAATTACATAATGCTTTTAGGTATGTTAGATAATGGATACAATGTTTTTATAAGAGTACCTATGACATCAATTCAAGATAGTGTAACTATTTCAAATAATTTTTTAATACTAATGGCAGGATTTACAATACTTATCGCAGCAGTAATAGTATCTATAATATCTAAAAAATTCACAGAACCAATACTAGAATTAAACAAAATAGCTAAAAAGATGGCAAATTTAGATTTTAGTCATAAATATAGAGTTAATGATGTAGATGATGAAATAAATAATTTAGGTAAAAGTATAAATCTAATGTCAGATAAGCTAGAAGCAACAATAAAACAATTAAGAAGTACAAATATAGAACTAGAAAAAGACATTGAAGAAAAATCCCAAATAGATGAAATGAGAAAAACATTTATTTCAGATGTATCACATGAACTAAAAACACCAATAGCTTTAATACAAGGTTATAGTGAAGGGCTTTTAGAAAATGTAAATAATGATGATGAAAGTAGAAAGTTTTATGCAGAAGTAATTTTAGATGAAGCAAATAAAATGAATAAATTAGTACAACAATTACTAGAACTTATGAAACTAGAATATGGAAAGAGAGAATTTAATAATACAAGTTTTGATATTGTAGAAGCCGAAAAAGAAATAGTAAGAAAATCACAAGTTATGCTAGATGAAAAAGAAGTAAGTGTAGAATTTGCTGGACTAGATTCATTAAAAGTATATGCAGATGATTTTTATACTGAGCAAATAATAACAAATTATTTAACAAATGCAATAAAAAATGTTAAAGAAAAAGATGGAAAGAAATTTATTAGAATAGATAATACAGTAAATCCAAAAAATGGAAAATCAAGAATTGAGATTTTTAATACAGGAGATAATATATCAGAAGAAAATATGGCAAGAATTTGGAATCGTTTTTATAAAGTAGACAAGTCAAGAAATAGACAATCTGGAGGAACTGGAATAGGATTATCACTAGTAAAAGCTATAATGGCTAATTATGGTAATGATTATGGTGCTATAAATTGTGAAGATGGAGTTACATTTTATTTTGAATTGAACAGAGGAGAATAAATAATTGCTATAAAAAATTATATAATTATATATGGAAAGAAAAGATTTTAAATGTTAAAGCTTATAATTCGCATCTATGAAATACATTAAATGAAAGTTTTTTTAATATTTCTATAAAACACACAAATGAAAGTTTTTTTAACATTGACATAGTAATTTTATAATTATATAATAAGAAATAATATGAAACCTTAAGTTATGTAACTTAAATTGAAAGTAAAAATAGATATATGTATTAAATAAAATTTATAAAAAGGAGTATGATAAAATGGAAAAATCACAAGTATATTTTACAGATTTCAGAGCAAGACCAGGATATAATTTATTACAGAAATTAGAAAGGTTGGTAAAAAAAGCAGGAATTGAAAAAATTGATTTTGAAAATAAATATGTTGCAATAAAGATTCATTTTGGAGAACCAGGAAATTTAGCATATCTAAGACCAAATTATGCAAAAGTTATAGTTGATGTTGTAAAACAATTAGGAGGAAAACCATTTTTAACAGATTGTAACACATTATATGTAGGTGGTAGAAAAAATGCATTAGACCATATTGATGCAGCATATTTAAATGGTTTTACACCTTTTTCAACAGGATGTCATGTTATTATAGCAGACGGATTAAAAGGAACAGACGAAGCATATGTAGATATTAACCAAGAATATGTAAAAACAGCTAAAATTGGTAGAGCAATAATGGATGCAGATATTGTAATATCATTAAATCATTTTAAAGGTCATGAAGGAACAGGATTTGGAGGAGCTATTAAAAATATAGGAATGGGATGTGGTTCACGTGCAGGAAAAATGGAAATGCATAGTAGTGGAAAGCCAAATGTAATATATGAAAAATGCAGAAAATGTAAACAATGTATAAAAATTTGTGCACATGGAGCAATATCATATGACGAAAATGGAAAAGCTCAAATAGACCATAATAAATGTGTAGGATGTGGTAGATGTATTGGAATATGCAATTTTGATGCAATTAAATCTCCAAATGATGAAGCAGCAGACATATTAAATAAAAAAATGGCAGAATATGCATATGCAGTAGTAAAAGATAGACCACAATTTCATATTAGCTTAATTTGTGATGTTTCACCAAACTGTGATTGTCATGCAGAAAATGATGCACCAATAGTTCCAAATATAGGAATGCTTGCATCATTTGATATGGTAGCATTGGATAAAGCATGTGCAGATTTAGTTAATAAACAAGAAGCTTTTCAAAATAGTAATTTAGGTGAAAATATTAAAAATCATGTAGAAGGACATGATAACTTCCATATAAATCATCCAGATACAAATTGGGAAAGTCAAATAGAACATGGTGTAAAAATAGGGCTTGGTAATAAAGAATATGATTTAATAGTTATTAAATAGCATTATATATAAAATTATATATAAATAAATTTGTGTTATAAATAATGGTTTAAATATTTTATAATTAGTTGAAACAAATTGAAATAGAAAATAATTATAGAATTTTAATATAATCAAATTTTAATATAATCAAGTTTGAATATAGTCTTAAAAAAGAGAGGAAAAATATGCCAATAGATCAAGAAAATAATCAATTTCAACGTGAAGAACTGTTAATTGGAAAAAATAATTTAATTAAACTACAAAATTCTAAAGTTATCATATATGGAATAGGTGGAGTTGGCTCTTTTGTGTGTGAAGCATTAGCAAGAGCAGGTGTTGGAAATTTAGTTTTAGTAGATTATGATGTGGTTGATGAAACAAATATAAATAGACAGTTAGAAGCGACTCATGATACGATAGGTCAATTAAAAACAGAGGCAATGAAGGAAAGATTATTAAAAATTTATCCTAAAATTAATGTGGAGACATATAATTCAAAACAAAATCTAGAAGATGAAACAGATTTGATAGATGATAGTGTGGATTATGTTGTAGATGCTGTTGATACAGTTCCTGCAAAAATAAGATTAGCTGTTATATCAAATGAGAGAAATGTTCCTATAATTTCATGTATGGGAACTGGAAATAAATTAGATCCAACTAAATTTGAAATAACT
>CAJFJM010000013.1 GCA_904384245.1 uncultured Clostridia bacterium | reverse complement strand
CTAAAAAAAAACAAAAAAACAATTGACATAATAAAATAAAAAGAGTAAACTTATTACATAATGTAACATAAACATCAAATAATTTATTTAATGATGGAGGAGGAATTATTATGGGCGAGAAGAATCGGTTCTATGTAGACATTATGGCTTTACACCCCGAAGTAACAGGCTCATGCATTTTGGTAATTGTGAAATTACCAAATGAAGAAACAATAAGATTTGTAGTTGACTGTGGATTGTTTCAAGAATGCTTATATAGCGAATTAAATTCAATATTACCATTTAATGCAGAGAATATTGAATTTTGCTTAATTACACACAATCACACAGACCACATAGGTAGATTACCATATATGGTAAAAAAAGGCTTTTCAAATAAAATTTACGCTACAGAGTGTACCTGCAGATTATTACCAATTGCTCTGAAGGATAGTTATAAAGTATTGACAGATGTTTCAAAAAGAAAAAATGTAAAATGTTTATATGATGAGACAGATGTTGATAAAACAGTTCAATTGTTAGAAAGTTGCGAATATGAAAAAACTATAAAAATCAATAAACATATAAGAGCAACATTTTTCACAAATGGACATCTTGTAGGAGCGGCAAGCATTTTAGTTCAAATAAGTTATCCAGGATATGAAGATATTAATTTATTTTTTACTGGAGATTATAACAATAAAAATATATTCACGGAAGTTAAACCTATTCCGGAGTGGGTTAAAGAATTACCGATAACAGTAATACAAGAATCCACATATGGATATATGGACTCAAGTGAAATAGAAAAAACATTTGAGGATAACATCTTAAAATGCTTAAATGAGGATGGAACAGTAGTTACACTGGTATTTTCATTAGGAAGAGCACAGGAAATCTTATATGAACTTCGCAAAATGCAGCAGGAAGGCAAATTAAGTTCAGAAATCCCAATTTACTTTGATGGGAAGTTAGCCATACAATATACACAGTTATATTTAAAAGGCGGACTGCACATTAAAGATGAAATGAAAAATTTTTTACCAGAAAATTTAACATTTGTAAATAAAGGAAATCGGGCAGAAGTGTTAGAAAGTACTGATAAAAAAATAATAGTAACGACCTCAGGAATGGGATCATATGGACCAGCACAAACGTATATACCAGAATATATATCAAGACCAAAAGCATTGATACAATTTACTGGTTATACAGCTGAAGGAACACTTGGAAGAAGATTAAAAGATACCAAAAAAGGAGAAATGGTACAAGTAGGAGGATTGATTGTCAAGAAAAGTGCAGAAGTGGAATATACAAATGAATATTCTGCTCATGCTAAGGCAGACGAAATGATAATTTTTTTGAATCAGTTTAAAAACCTCAAATTAGTTTTGGTAAACCATGGAGAGGAAGATGTAAAAAAAGTATTTGCAGAACGAATAGTTAATGAAGTTAACCCTAAGAGAGTAGGAATATTAGATAGAGAATACTTCTTTAGGGTAAACTCATATGGATTAGTAAAAACATTATCCACAAAATTTAAGTAAGTAATAATTCCAAATGTCATAGATATATCTATGATAAAAATGGGAAGACCCCTAAAATTAAATTCTAAAACCAGAAAATCCGGTTCCTATCGAGCTGGATTTTCTGGTTTTAAGGTTTTATTTTATAAATTATTTTTGTAAAAATTTTAAAAAAATTAGATTTATAGGTATAAAAATTTAGTTAACTGTACATTAAAAAAATAATTTTGCAATCAAAACATTAACAAAAACAAATTTTTTATTATCTAAGATACTGATTTTCCTAAACAATAAAAAGAAAAGGTTCAAAAACCCCACTTGCAAAATCTGTAAAATAGTATATAATATAATAGAAATTTAAAAAGAAGGAATAAATAATGGAAAACTATAAAGAAATAGAAAATAATTTAGATTATACATTTAAAAACAAACAATTACTAGAAAATGCCCTAACACACACATCATATGCATACGAAAACAACCAAAAAAGTAATGAAAAGCTAGAATTTTTAGGAGACAGCATACTAGAATACATATCAAGTGACTACATATACCAAAACTATAAAGACTTAAAAGAAGGAGAAATGACAAAAGTAAGAGCAACAGTCGTATGTGAAAAAAGTCTCCATAAAGTAGCACAAAAACATCATCTAGAAAACTACATAAAAGTAGGCAATTCAGAAAGGCATACAGGAGGAAATAAAAAGCCAGCAATAATGGCAGATTGTGTAGAAGCAATAATAGCAGCAATATATCTAGATGGCGGAATAGAACCAGCAAAAAAATTTATAATAGAAAACTTAAAAGATGAGATAGAACTTGCAACAAAAAATGTAGGAGAAAAAGATTATAAAACAGTATTACAAGAAAAATTACAAGAAAATGGAGATGTAAAAATAGAATACAAAATAATAAAAGAAACTGGACCAGACCATGACAAAACATTTGAAGCAGAAGTAGAAGTAAATGGCAAAGTTTTAGCAACAGGAATAGGAAAAAGCAAAAAAGCAGCACAAATGCAAGCAGCCAAAAAAGCTCTAGAAAATTTATAAAAACCATAAAAAAGAGGTGAAGCAATGAAAAATAGATATATTATTCCAATTTTTGTACCACATCTAGGATGCCCAAATGACTGTGTATTCTGCAATCAAAAATCAATAAGTGGGCAAAAAAATAATATGACCAAAGAAAAAGCACAAAAAATAATAGAAGAATATCTAAAAAGCATAAAAGATGAAACAGCAGAAAAAGAAATTGTTTTTTTTGGTGGAAGCTTCACAGCAATAGAAGAAGAAAAACAAAATGAATTATTAAAAATGGCATATGAGTATGTTAAACAAAAAAAAGTAAAAAGTATAAGAATATCAACAAGACCAGATTACATAGACAAAAAAATACTAAAAAGATTAAAAAAATACAAAGTAAAAACAATAGAACTAGGAGTACAATCAGCAAATAACTTTATACTAGAAAAAGCAGGAAGAGGTCATACATTTGAAGATGTAAAAAAAGCATCAAAACTAATAAAAAGATATGGATTTAAATTAGGTCATCAAATTATGGTAGGATTACCAGAAAGCACAAGAAAAGATGAAATAAACACAGCAAAAGAACTAATAAAACTAAAGCCAAATATGGTAAGAATATACCCAGTTTTAGTAGTAAAAGGAACAAAATTAGAAAAAGATTATAATGAAAATAAATACAAACCACTATCAATAGTACAAGCAGTAGAAACATGTAAAGAACTAGTAAGAATGTTTGCAGACAAAAAAATAGATATAATAAGAGTAGGATTGCAAAATACTGATGAAATAACAGATCCTAAAAACGAAAAAAGCGAAGTAGTAGCAGGACCATATCATCCAGCATTTAGACAACTAGTTGAATCAGGATTATGGTATGATTCAATCGTAGAAAAAATAAAAAAATTAAATGTAAAAGTAAAAGAAGTAGAAGTAACAGTAAATCCAATAGACAAAAATAATGTAATAGGACATAAAAAAGAAAACATAAAAAAATTAAAAGACACATATGATGTAGATTTAAAAATAAAAGAAGACAAAAAAGTAAAACAGGGAAAATCTAAAATAGAAATAACAAAAACATTTGAATAAGCCAATCTGAATAAAAAAGAATAAAAATCACCATAATAATAAAGAAGTATGGTGATTTTTTTGAAAGTAATTTTAAAGAAAAAGATAGAAATTCCAAAAACATTAAAAGAAATAATAGAAACAATAATTGGTTCACTAATAATGGCAATAGGAACATCATTATTACTATTACCAAACCAATTATCATCAGGAGGATTAGCAGGTGTAGCAACAATATTCTATTATTTAATAGATTTACCAATGGGAACAACAATGCTTGCATTTAATATCCCACTATTTATATTAGCAGTATATAAAATAGGAAAGGAATTTTTTATAAAATCAATAATAGGAACAATAAGTTTTTCAATCTTTGTAGACATATTAGACACATTAACTCCATTAACACATGACAGATTTTTAGCATGTATATATGGAGGAGTAATTATAGGATTAGGAACAGCAATAATATTAAAAGCAAACTCATCAACAGGAGGATCAGACTTAATAAGCTTTATAGCAAAAAGTTATAATCCAATGCTAAGAACAAGCAACATAATAGTAATAATAGATGTAATAATAGTAGCATTAAATGTACTTTTCTTCAAAGAAATAGAAATAGGACTATATTCAGCAATAGCAATCTATATAATGGGAAAAATGATAGATATAGTTTTTGAAGGAGTATATTTTACAAAACTAATATTTATAGTATCAGAAAAAAATGAAAAAATAGCAAAAGAAATAGGAGAAAATATAAAAAGAGGAACAACAGGTTTATATGGCAAAGGTATGTACACACAAAAAGAAAAACTAGTTCTAATGTGTGCAGCATCAAGAGGAGATGTAGCAAGAGTAAAAAATATAGCAAGAGAAATAGACCCCAAAAGTTTCATAATAATAACAAATTCAAGAGAAGTAGTAGGACTAGGCTTTGAACGTTAGGGCTACTCAATTTCATTCACTTTTTGTGAACATTAGGGACACGCAATTTCGTTCACTTTTTAGTAATATCAATAATTTGCGGATTGCATATTTACACCTTTTGCAATTAACAGTAAAAGAAAAATAAAAAATGTAAAAGAGTAACTTATATTTAGAATATAAGAGTAAAATTAGATTCAAAAAAATTATTTCAAAAAAAGTTATTATTGGAAGGAACTGAGAATTAATCTACTGCATAAAACTAAAACCTTGTTTTTTAAAAGAATCTATTATATAATAATTCCATAAAAAAGGAGAAAAAAATGCAAGAACAAATTCAAAAATATGAACTAAAAAACCAAAAATCATTCAAACTAAAAGACATCTTTGAATGTGGCCAATGTTTTCGCTGGAACCAAGAACCAGATGGAAGCTATACAGGAATATGGAAAAATAATGTAGTAAATGTCAAACAAAATAAAGAGAACATCACATTTGAAGGAATTTGCCAAAACGGAAAAATAGAAGAAGAAGTAATAAAATATTTTGATTTATACAGAGACTACGAAAAAATAAAAGAAAAATTAGCACAAATAGATGAAAACATGAAATTAAGTATAGAATACGGAGAAGGTATAAGAATACTAAATCAAGAACTATGGGAAACAATAATATCATTCATAATATCAGCCAATAACAATATCCCAAGAATAAAAGGAATAATAGAAAGAATCTCAAAAAAATACGGAAAAGAAATAAAATTCAAGAATAAAAGCTATTACACATTCCCAACACCAGAAGAATTAAAAGATGTAAAAGTAGAAGAATACAGAAAATTAGGACTAGGATTTAGAGACATAAGGCTATATGAAACAACAAAAATGATTCTAGAAAAAAAGGTAGACATTCAAGAATTAGAGCAAAACTCAAACACACAAGAAGTAAGAGAAAAACTATTAACATTATCAGGAGTAGGACCAAAAGTTGCAGACTGTATCTTATTATTCTCAACCCTAAAAAGATTTGAAGTATTTCCAATAGATGTATGGGTAAGAAGAGTAATGAATGATTTATATATTAAAGAATCTGATGAAAACAAAGTAAGCAAGAAAAAAATAGAAAGTTTAGCACATCAAAAATTTGGAAACTTAGCAGGAATTGCACAACAATATTTGTTTTATTGGAGAAGAGAAATCCGGATGATAGGGACAGGCAATTTTGTCCGAAATAGGATGGATAATAGTGTCCAGATTGGTGAACGAAATGGAGTGTCCTCAACGTTCATCCGGATTCGGATGAAATGGCCTGTCCCTATCATCCGAGAAAGGAAGAAAAATGGGATTAAAAATAATATATGGAAGAGCGGGCAGTGGAAAAAGTGAATACTGCTTTCGAGAAATATCAAAAATAATTGATAAAGAAAAAAATATATATTTAATTACTCCAGAACAATTTTCTTTTACTGCAGAAAAAAGATTGATGAAAACAGTAGGAAAAAAAGCAATTATAAATGCAGAAGTAATTACATTAAGTAGAATGGCAGATAGAGCTTTGCAAGATATAGGAGAAACTAGAAAAAGTTTAAGTAAAACAGGAAAAGCCATGCTAGTTTTTGATATATTAAATAAAAACAAAAAGAATTTAAAGTTTTTAGGAAAATCAGATGAAAATATTGACCTAGGAATAAACAGTATTACAGAATTAAAGAAACATGGAGTAACAACAGAAAAACTAAAAGAAGAAATACAAAATATCGAAAGCAAATATCTACAAACAAAATTAGAAGATATATTATTATTATATGAAAACTATGAGCAAGCAATAAATTCAGAATATATTGAAGAAACAGATAAACTAACTAAATTAAGCCAACATATTCAAGAAATAGAATTTTTAAAAGACAGCATCATATATATAGATGAATTTTCAGGATTTACATTTCCAGAATATCAAGTAATAAAAGAATTAGCAAAAGTCACAAAAGAAATAAATATAACAATTTGTACAGATAAATTAGAAATACCAGAAAAACCAGATACAGATATATTTTATTCAAGCAAAATAACAATAAATAAGCTCGTGCAAATATTAGAAAAAGAAAATATAAAGCCTGAAAAAGCAATATATTTAGAAGATTCACCAAGATTTAAAACAAAAGAATTAAAATTTCTAGAAAAGAATATATATAATAAAAAATCCACAAAATATGCAGAAAAAGTGGAAAACTTACATCTATTTCTAGCAAAAAACCAGTATACAGAAATAGAATATGTAGCAAAAGAAATAACAAAACTTGTAAGAGATAAAAAATTAAGATATAGAGAAATAGGAATAATAACAAAAGATATAGAAAAATATTCTAATCTAGCAAAAGCAATATTCACAAAATACAATATACCAGTATTCATAGATGAAAAAAGAGAATTAAGTCAAAATATAATAATTCAATACATATTATCAATATTTGACATCATGCAAAAAAATTTCTCAAAAGAATCAGTCTTTAACTATGCAAAAATGGGCTTCTTAAAAATAGATCAAGAAGATATATTTGAATTAGAAAATTACTGTACAAAATGGGGAATCAAGCAAAATAAATGGAAAAAAGATTTTAAATATGAAATAAATGAAGAAGACAAAAAGCAAAAAATAGAACATTTAAATGAATTAAGAAAAATAATTATAAATCCAATATTAAAATTAAAAGATGAAATCCAAAAGGAAAAAACAGCAGAAAATATAACAAAAAAAATATATGAATTCATCCAAGAAAATAACATAGAAGAAAAACTACAAGAAAAAATAGAAAAGTTAGAAGAAAATGGAAATATAGATTTAGCAAATGAATATAAAGAAAGTTACCAAGTACTAATAGATATATTAGATGAAATTGTAAATATATTTAGCAAAAAAAATCTTTCAATAGAAGAATACTATCAAATCCTAAAAATAGGACTAAAAAATAGTGGACTAGGAAAAATACCAGGAACACAAGACCAAGTAACAATAGGAGATGTAGAAAGGTCAAGAAGTCACAAAGTAAAAGCAATATTTATAATAGGTATAAATGACGGAAGTTTTCCAAGTATAAAAAAAGAAGAAGGATTTTTAGGAGATGAAGATAGGCAAATACTAAAACAAGATGGAATAGAACTTGCAAAAGGCACTTTAGAAAATCTATATGAAGACAATTTTAATATATACAAAGCATTAGCAACAGCAGAAAATGAAATATATTTATCATATTGTTCAGCTGATAATGAAGGAAAATCATTAAGACCATCAGTTTTAATACATAAAATAAAGAAAATATATCCAGAGTTAGAAGAAACAAGTGATGTAGTAAATCCAAAATATGAAATAACAAATAAACTTGCAACATATGAAGAATTACTAGAAAATATAGCAAAAAAGCAAGAAGGAAAAGAAGTAGAAAAAACCTGGAATACAGTATATAATTATTATATTAAAAGCCAAGAAATGAAACAAAAATTAAAACAAGATTTAGAAGGAATAAATTACACAAACATTCCTCAAAATCTGGATAGCAATTTAGTAGAAAAGCTATATGGAAACACCTTAACAACAAGTGTTTCAAAGCTAGAGAGATATCAAAGTTGCAATTTTTCATACTATTTACAATATGGGCTAAAATTAAAAGAAAAAGAAGAACTAAAAGTTCAAAACTTTGATACAGGTTCATTTATGCATGAAACAATAGACACATTTTTTAAAAAAATAAAAGAACAAAATATTAAATTAGGAGACCTAACAGCAGATGAAGAAAAAATAAAGGAAATAGTAAACAAAATAATAGAAGAAGAACTAGAAAACGGAAAAAACTATAGTTTTAAAGAAACAGCAAAATATAAAATTTTAGTAAGAAGATTAAAAAGAATAATATCAAAAGCACTAAAATTTATAATAGAAAGTTTAGTATATAGTGACTTTTCAATAGAAGGAACAGAAATAGAATTTGACAAAAAAGGAAAATATAAACCAATAGAAATACCTTTAGAAAATGGAAAAAAAGTAGAAATTATAGGAAAAATAGACAGAATAGACACAGCCATTTCAGAAGACGGTAAATATTTAAGAATAATAGATTATAAATCATCTGCAAAAAACATAGATTTAAATGAAGTATATGCAGGACTACAAATACAATTACTAACATATCTAGATGCAGCATGTAAAGAAGAAGATTTAATACCAGCAGGAGTATTATACTTTGGACTAATAGAACAAATGATAAAAGCAGACAAAAAAATAACAGAACAAGAAATAGACAATAAATTAAGAGAAAACTTTAAAATGAAGGGCTTAATATTAGCAGATGTAAAAGTAATAGAAATGCAAGACAATAACCTAAAAAATGGAGGAACATCAAAAATAATACCAGCAGGAATAACTTCAAAAGGAGAAATAAACAAAAGGTCAACATCAGGAGTAAATAGTGAAGAGTTTAAAATTTTACAAAAATACATAATAAAAACAATAAAAGAAATATCAAAAGAAATATTAAAAGGTAGAATAGAACTAAAACCATACAACAAAAAAGGAAAAACACCATGTGAATATTGCTCATATAAAAGCATATGTGGTTTTGATACTAGACTTTGCAATAATACATATAATTTTATTGACAAAAAATCTAATGATGATGTAATTAAAAAGATGAAAGAAGAAATATAGAAAAGAGGAAAAGTATGGATTTATCTAATGAAAATGTAATACATATAAAAAAGGAAAATATAGAATATCTACAATTTAAAAAACTTTTAGAATATCCAGAAATAAAACATCTATACTCATTAGGAATAACAAGAGATTATAGAACAGCAAAAGCAAACAATGAAAAAATAGATATCCAAAAATACAATCAAGCAATACAAAATTATAAAGACCTATGTAATGAAATAAATGAACCACCATATACAAAAGTTATAAAAGCAAACCAAACACATTCAGACAATATAAAAATAATAAACCAAAAACAAATAGATAAAAACACAGAAAACAAAAAAATAGAAACAGCACAAAATGCAGATTCATTGATTACAAATGAAAAAGATATAATACTTGCAACGACAAATGCAGATTGCATACTATTTTTACTATATGACACAGAAAATAAAGTAATTGCTAATGTACATTCTGGATGGAGAGGAACAGTTCAAAGAATTGCAATAAAAACAGTACAAAAAATGCAAAAAGAATTTAATTCAAAACCAGAAAATATAATTTGTTGTATTTGCCCAAGTATTAGAAAATGTCATTTTGAAGTAGGAAAAGAAGTAAAAGAAATTTTTCAAGATGAATTTAAAGACATAGACTTAGACAAGGTTATAGAAGAAACAAAACCAAAAGAAAAATGGCACATAGATACAATAGAAATAAACAAAATTCTATTAAAAAGATTAGGTTTAAAAGAAGAAAATATTATAGATTCTAAAATATGCAGTGTATGTAATCACAATATTATACATTCATACAGAATGGAAAAAGAAAAATATGGATTAGAAACAGCAATTATAGAAAAAATAAATTAAAAAAGGAGCAAAAAATGTATGGAACATGGGAAGAACTAGAAAAATCAATAGAAAACTGCAAAAAATGTAAACTTTGCACAGGAAGACAAAATATTGTATTTGGAACAGGAAACAAAAATGCAGATATAATGCTAATAGGAGAAGGACCAGGAGCAGACGAGGACAGGCTTGGAGAGCCATTTGTGGGAAGAGCAGGAAAGCTAATGAATATGGCTTTTGACATGCTTGAAATAAAAAGAGAAGAATTATATATTGCAAATGTTGTAAAATGTAGACCACCTGGAAACAGAAATCCTGAAGAAGATGAAGCAATGGCATGCCTAGACTATTTAAGAAATCAAGTGATTTTAGTAAAACCAAAAATAATAGTATTATTAGGGAGTATAGCACTAAAAAATATTTTGGGGAAAGAATATGGAATAACTGCTTCAAGAGGAAAATGGTTAGAGAAAAAGGGGATTTGGTATATGCCAACATGGCATCCGGCAGCACTTTTAAGAGATGATACTAAAAAGATAGATTTTATTAAGGATTTTCAAAAAGTATTAGAGAAATTTGAGGAAATTTCATAAAACAAACGAGCCTCTCGCTACATACTTCGCGCTTCCTCATTTATTTTATCTTAAGAAGGGCTACAAGCATTCCAATCACACAAAAAATTTTAAAAAATTATATTATAACTTCTATTTGAGGCTTCTCTACAAAAATAAGGGTGTTATTTGTATAATTGTAAGAAAAGATATTTTACTTTTTAATTGACGTTTAATTAAGATTTTTTAATCACGTGGTCAAAAATGTTGACAGAGTAAATAAAAAATAATAAAATTGTTCTGATAAAATTATTTAATATATATTTATAAAATTCAAAAAAATTTTTTAATATAATTAAAAAGGAGCAGTAAATGAACGAAGAAATAAAAGAAAAAGTAAATTATTGTTTAAATTGTAAAATAAAACCATGTCAGCTAAAAGGATGTCCATTAGAAAATCATATTCCAGAAATGATTAAACTTTTAAAAGAAGAAAAATACAAAGAGGCATATCAAGAAATCTCAAAAACAACAGTATTACCAGGAGTTTGTGGAAGAATATGCCCACACAAAAAGCAATGTCAAGGCTCATGTGTGAGAGGAATAAAAGGTGAGCCAGTATCAATTGGAGATTTAGAGGCATTTACTTTTGACAAAGCAAATGAGTTAGGATATAGCTTATTAGATTGTTATGGAGAAATAAAAAAATCTAATAAAAAAGTAGCTGTTATTGGAGGAGGACCTGCTGGATTGACATGTGCAGCTTTTTTAGCAAAAGAAGGAATTGATGTAACAATTTATGAAAAATATAATAAATTAGGTGGAATTTTAGTACATGGAATACCAGATTTCAGACTTCCAAGAGAAGTAATAGATAAAACAATTGAAAAAATTTTAAATTTGGGAATAAATGTAAAATATAATGAAATATTAGGTAAGACTATAACATTAGAAGAATTAAAGAAACAATATGATGCAATATTCTTAAGTATTGGAGCAAATAAATCATCAAAAATGGGAGTAGAAGGAGAAGAGTTACCAGGAGTATATGGAGGAAATGAACTTCTAGAAAATGGAATATATCCAGATTTTACAGGAAAAAAAGTAGCAGTAATTGGTGGAGGAAATGTTGCTATGGACTGCTCGAGAACAATAAAAAGATTAGGAGCAAAAGAAGTTAAAGTAATATATAGAAGAGCAGAAAAACAAATGCCAGCAGAAGAAAAAGAAATTTTAGAAGCAAAACAAGAAGGAATAGAATTTATGTTCCAAAATAATATTGTTAAAATAATAGGTAATAATAAAGTAGAAAAAGTAGAACTTATAAAAACTAAATTAGTAAAAAAAGAAGGGGAAACAAGAGAAGTACCTGTAAATATAGAAAACAGCAATTATCAAATAGATATCGACTATATAATTATGGCATTAGGATCTCAAGTATCAGAAGAAGTTTTAACACTTGGATTAACACTAAATAAATGGGGAAATATATTAGTTGATGATAATTATCAAACATCAGATAAAAAGATATATGCAGGTGGAGATTTAGCTGGAATGAAAGGAACTGTAGCATGGGCTGCAAAATCAGGAAGAGAAGCGGCTAAAAAGATTTTAGAAAATATTAAATAGACTAAAAATAAAAAAGGTTACAGATAAACAAATATAAAATAAATCTGTAACCTTTCTTTTCCGTATATAACAAGAAAAGTAATTTTTAAAAAGACCCATGTGAGCTAAGCTTATATAGCTTTGCAACTTTTCTTCTAAAAAATTAAACAAATCATATAAATATATAATCTAATTATTTTCATGCTCTTTAGAACCACCAAATAATAAATTACGAATAGCTCTAAAAATAGCCATAATTTTACTTGTTTTCTTAGTCGTAGCAACTAAAGCAGTAGTAGTATCAATATCAATGCCACCATTTTCAAGTAAATTATATTTCTTCTCTAATTCATCCATTTTTTGAATATAATAATCATTAAAAAATGTATATCCTTCAGCAGAACCCAAATAATCCTTAAAATGATATAATTTTCTTCTAAACATTTCTAGATTTTCTAAATTAGTAATAGAATTAAAAGTATTATCAAAATAACTAGAAATTATTAGATTCTGAGTTCTCATAAAAGTAAGAGTAATTTCATTTTTTAAATCTTGAATTCTTTTAAGCATATTATCAACTTTTTTATTTCTATCATCAATACTTGCAATTTTATTATTTATTTTTATAATTTCTTCCTCATGATAAAGAATTTCATCTATAGCATTTTGAATTGCCATAAAAGACTTATAAGAAACAGTTTCAATCATTTTATTTTTAAAATTATCATTGCTATTGATAGTACTTTCAAACAAAACATCTTCACCAATTAAATAAGCTAATTGCTCTACTAAGCAACACTCTAAAGGATAATAAGAAGGACTAGAAGTTTCAAAATTTATACCAAAATATTTAACTGATTCTTTTTCTATTCCAATAATTTTAGAAGCCATGAGTTGTACAGCTGCTTCATTTAAACCTAAACCATATATTTTAAATTCAGTATAATCACAAAGACCCATACGAACTAAATAGTTCTTTTTATCTTTAACTTCTTGTATATGATGAATACATTCATGAATAGCAAATTCTTCCAAATCAGATTCAGGAATATGTTCATTAAAATAAATTGAACTATTTTTATAAAAATAATTTGCTTCAGCCATACCATCAGGCATTTTTGCTATATACATATCAAGTCTAGATAACTTTATAAATAAATCTTCTTGATTAAGACCAAAATTAGGAAAAGTTTTACATAACCTAACTGAGATATTTCTTGCAAGAGTATTGATTGTTAAAGTATCTAACCTTTTTATTACTTCAATTCCATCTTTCTTTAATTCTGATTCAACACTCATATTAAATCTCCTTAAAATAAAATACTACCAACTCTATTATACAATATTATAAAAAGAAATCTATATCAATTTTGTTAAAAGTTTATTACATTTATATGACAAAATAATTCATTTTTTTAAAGTTAAATTTATTTAATAAATATTTGTAAAAATTTAATAAAAAGCTAAAAATTTTGAAATAAAAAATATATAGAAATAAAGGAAAACAAGGTAGAATGTCGAATTTTGTCAATGAGTTTTTGTTGACAAAATGATATGTTGAATATATAATAAAATAAATTTAAAGGAGGATAATCATGACTGAACAAGAAAGAGATAAAATACTTTTAACCATTCTAGAAAAAACAAATGAATTACAAGAAACAGTAGGAAAAGTACAAGCAAAAGTAGATACAATAGAAGAAAAGGTGAATATACTAGATAAAAAAATAGATGCACTAGAAAGAAGAGTAGAATCACTAGAAAGAAGAGTAGAATCACTAGAGAAAAGAGTAAGTGCATTAGAATTAGAAGTAGCACAATTAAAGAAAGACGTAAAGTGGCTTAAAGAAGAAGTGGAAAAGCTAAGTCAATCAATAGCAAGAATAGAAGTTGAACATGGAGAAAAAATAAGCATATTATTAGATGTGACTTTAGGTCATAATCGAAAATTTGAAATTCAACAAGAAAAAATAGAAAAAAATGAAAAAATACTAGAAAAGCATGGACATCAAATATACTGGTTAGAGCAAGAAGTGAAAAATAAAAATTAAAATCTAGTATGTAGATAATTTAAATCAATACTAGATTTTATATTTTTTTCAAATCATTTTATCTGGAAAATTATTTCACAACAATATTGTAAATCTTATTTTTTACATAAATTTCTTTAACAACAGTTTTACCATCTAATTTAGAATCAATTGCATTATGAACTTTTTCCTTTACACTATCTTCATCTTCATCAGGAGAAATAGAAACAGTAGCTTTTAATTTTCCATTAAATTGAATAGGTAATGTAATTTCATCTGCTATAGTTTTTTCTTCATCATAGTCTGGCCAAGGTTCATATGCCATTGTTCCAGAATGATTTAATGCAGTATTCCATAACTCTTCTGTTATATGAGGAGCCACAGGATTTAATAATTTTAAAAATCCTTCTGCATAAGAAATAGGGAATATATCTTCTTTATATACTGTATTTACAAAAATCATCATTTGAGAAATAGCAGT
Source organism: uncultured Clostridia bacterium (assembly GCA_904384245.1). Classification (GTDB taxonomy): domain Bacteria; phylum Bacillota; class Clostridia; order TANB77; family CAG-508; genus CAG-269. The sequence continues at coordinate 8,000 of CAJFJM010000013.1, read as the reverse complement.
ATTGAATCCCATAGTTTCATAATCATTTGTTACTTTTTTAACAGTATAATTATAAATTCTTTCTAGATTTTTATTTTCTTTATCTTGAAGTTTGCCAGATTCCATATATAATCTCCAAACACGATCCAAGAATTTTTTAGAACCATCAATACCGTTTATGTCCCAAGGTTTAGCAGCATCAATAGGCCCCATAAACATTTCATAAATTCTTAAAGAATCTGCACCGTATTGTTTTACCATGTCATCTGGATTTATAACATTACCTTTTGATTTACTCATTTTTTCACCATTTGTACCTAAAATCATACCTTGATGACGAAGTTTAGCAAAAGGCTCTTTTACAGAAACAAGTCCTTTATTATATAAATAGTTATTCCAAAATCTTGAATATAGTAAATGACCTACAGCATGTTCTGGACCTCCCATATATAAATCAACAGGCATCCAATGTTCCAATAATTTTTTATTTGCTAATTCATCATTATTATGAGGGTCAATATATCTCAAGAAATACCAACTTGAACCAGCACTTCCAGGCATTGTACTCGTTTCTCTTCTAGCAGGTTTACCTTCATAAGTAGTATTTATCCAATTTGTAGCTTTATCTAAAGGTGAAGCACCTGTTTTAGATGGAGCATAATCTTCTAATTCTGGTAAAACTAAAGGTAAATCACTATCAGGAAGAGCTTTCATTTCATCGCCAACATAAACAATTGGTATAGGTTCACCCCAGTAACGTTGTCTTGCAAAAATCCATTCACGTAATTTATAATTAACTTTTTTCTTACCAAGATGTTTTTCCTCAAGCCAAGAAATCATTTTATTAATAGCATCTTCTTTACCAAGACCATTAATAAAATCAGAATTAATATGAATTCCATCACCTGTAAAAGCTTCTTTAGAAATATTTCCACCTTCTAATACAGGAATTATATCTAATCCAAATTTAGTTGCAAACTCAAAATCTCTTTGGTCATGAGCAGGAACAGCCATAATAGCACCAGTTCCATATGTTGATAAAACATAATCAGAAATCCAAATAGGAATCTTTTTACCATTAACAGGGTTAATAGCATAAGCACCTGTAAATACACCAGTTTTATCTTTATTTAATTCAGTTCTTTCCAAATCAGATTTTGAAGCAGCAGATTTAATATAATTTTCTACTAAATCCTTTTGGCTATCAGTAGTAATAGTTTTAACTAAATCATGTTCTGGAGCAAATACACAATAAGTAGCTCCAAATAAAGTATCTGGCCTTGTTGTAAAAACTGTAAAAGTAATATCTGGATGATTATCAATTCCAAAAACAACTTCAGCACCTTCAGAACGACCAATCCAATTTCTTTGAATCTCCTTTGTAGATTCAGGCCAATCAAGGTCGTCTAAACCATCTAATAAGATATCTGCATATTTAGGAATATCCATAACCCATTGTTTCATTTTCTTACGAACAACAGGGAACCCGCCTCTTTCACTTTTACCATCAATAACTTCATCATTAGATAAAACACAACCTAATTCTTCACACCAATTTACAGGCATTTCAACTAATTTAGCTAAACCATCATTATAAAGTTGTTTAAAAATCCATTGAGTCCACTTATAAAATTTTGGGTCACATGTAGAAATTTCTTTATCCCAATCAAAAGAAAGACCAAGCATTTTTAATTGTCTTTTAAATGTTGCAATGTTTTTTTCTGTAAATTTAGCTGGATGGTTACCAGTTTTAATAGCATATTGTTCAGCAGGGAGTCCAAAAGCATCCCATCCCATAGGATGTAATACGTTATATCCTTGCATCCTTTTCATCCTTGAAACAATATCTGTAGCAGTATAACCTTCTGGATGACCAACATGCAAACCCTGTCCAGAAGGATATGGGAACATGTCTAAAGCATAGAATTTAGGTTTTGAAAAATCCCAAACATCAGTAAAAAAAGTATTATTTTCTTCCCAGTAATCTTGCCACTTTTTTTCTACTTCTCTAAAATTATATGACATAAAATTAGCCCCTTTCATAATTATATTGATAAGTATTATATAACAAGCATTTTACAAAATCAATAGTTATAGTGCATTAAAAGTAAAAGAATGAAGAAAAGAAATTGTAAATAAAACTTTAAAAATAAATTAACTAATGATATAATCCAAAAAAGGAGATGAGAGGATGCTAATTAAAAATGGAGCAATGCAAATTGAATTGAAAGAAGATATAGGAAGACTAGAACAAGAAATACAAGAACTATTAAAATTAAGGAATATAATTTTAAAAGCAACAAATATGCAAGTTTTAGAGGGAAAAACACAACTTATAGGGAGAAAAACAGAAGAAATAGAAATTAGATCCAGAAAAGAACATACTATGCATATGGCAGAAATATCAAAAGAAATAATAGAAAAAATATATGATAAAACCGCAGATAGCACAATAAAAGACAAAAAAATATTCATATTAAACAAACTAATAGAAAAACTATATGCAGAAATAATAGTATTAGGACATGATATTGGTCATACACCATATGGACATTTAGGAGAAAGAGTATTAAATGAACTAATACAAGAAATGAAATTAGATAAAGAGACTATACAAAGACTAGTAAATAAAAGAAGAAGAATATTTGGAGAAGAATATGAAAATAATCAAGGACACACAGAAGAATTTTGTGGACCGATAAGTTTTGAACATAACGAAAATAGTGCAGAAATTATCTATAATATTATAGAAAACAGTGGAATAGACACAAAAAAAATAAACAGAAATAAAATTATACAAGGTATATTAGCACATAGTGTCAGTAGAGTAAGAAAAAATCCAAGAGACCTAGCATCACAAGTAGTACGTCAAGTAGATAAAATAGAATATATAAATTATGATTGGAACGAATTAAAAAATTATATAAATATAGTAGGAGTAGGAGAAGAATTAAAAAAATACCTAGAAAAAGAGCCAGAAGCAAGAATTGAAGAATTAGTGCAAAAATTAGTAGAAGAAGCAATACAAAAAGGTCAAATAGATGATGATATGAAAGCATTAAAGCAAAACAAGAAAATAAAAAAGATATATACCCAAATTGCACTATTCACAGATGAAGATGGAAAAGAAGGTTTATTAACAGGAGAAAATGTAGAAAGAATAAAATTAAAACTAAGTAGAGTATTTAATTATTATAAAGAACATCCAGAAAAGATACCAGATATAAGTTATTATACAACTACTCCATTAAACAAAGAAAATGAAAGTAAAAGAGTAGCTACTAAAAAATCATCAAGTACAGAACAATTAAAAAAACTAATAACATATATTACAAATATGGATGACCAAAAAATAGAAAAAACATATCTAAGACTAGTAAAAGATAGAATAATAAAAGGTATAGAATATGGAACAACTCCAATCACACAAGAAGAAATAGAAATGTTAAAACAAAGACAACTAAAAAATAAAATAAAACAATTAAAAAATAAAGACGAACAAGATGGATATAATATACGTTCAGAAAGTGAATATCTAGAAATATTTAAAGAACAAATAAGAGAATTAAAAGAAATACATTTAACAGAAAAAGGTAGAAAAAGAATAATAGATAATAGAAAAAAAGATATAGAAGAAAATAAAAAAGTTACAAATTTAGAAGATTTAGTAAGAGAAAGCGAAAAAAATATGAAAGAAAGCAAAATAGCACAAAAAATAAAAGAAAATTGGGGAACACAAAAATTTGAAACTGAAAGGTAAATAGACCAGTTATAAAAAGTCAATATAAAATTTAAAATTTCCCAAAAAGTTTTTGAAAAATAAGAGGGCATAACGAGGAGGATAAAAAAAGAAAAAATGATAGATACAGAAAAAGCAAAAAAAGAATTCTTAGAATATACAAATAATTTTGACACAACAAATCCACATATAAAAGGGAAAATTTATCATTCAATTAGAGTATCAGAAATCAGCCTAAAAATAGCAAAAAAATTAAAATTAGATGAAGAAGAAATAAAACTAGCAGAGCTAATAGGAATATTACATGACATAGGTCGTTTTGAACAATATACAAAATATAAAACATTTAAGGATTTAAAAAGTATTGACCATGGAATGTTAGGAGTAAAAATATTAAAAGAAAATAATTATATCAGAAAATATATAAAAGACCCTAAATATGACAAAATAATAGAAAAGGCAATAAATAATCATAATAAATTTCAAATTGAAAAAGGATTATCAGAAAAAGAAGAATTATTTACTAAAATAATAAGAGATGCAGATAAATTAGATATATTTTATGAAGCAGAAGAAATTTTTTGGGAAAATGAAAAAGAAGAAATAGAATCTTCAAAAATTTCTGAAAAAGTATATAATGAATTTATGTCAAAAAGAATTATAGAAAATAGTTTAAAACAAAATAATTTAGACAAATTCATAGGAATTATATCTTTCATTTATGATATAAATTTTAAAGAAAGTCTAGAAATAATAAAAGAACAAAATTATATAAAAAAAATAATAGAAAGATTTGATTTCAAAAATCAACAAACAAAAGAACAAATAAAAGAAATAGAAAAAATATCAGAAGAATATCTAAAAAACAAAATAAAAGGATGATAAAATGAAAAAATTACTAATAACAGAAAAGCCATCAGTAGCAATGGAATTTGCAAAAGCATTAAAAATAAATGCTACAAGAAAAAATGGATATTTAGAATCAAATGAATGGATAATAACATGGTGTGTAGGACATCTAGTAACAATGAGTTATCCAGAAAAATATGATGAAAAATTAAAATTTTGGAGACTAGAAACTTTGCCATTTATACCAAAAGAATGGAAATATGAAATAATACCAAATGTAGCAAACCAATTTAATATAATAAAAGAACTAATGCACAGAGAAGATATAGAAGAAATATATAATGCAGGAGACTCTGGAAGAGAAGGAGAATATATACAAAGATTAGTATATATGATGGCAAAGCCAGACCCAAAAATAAAAATGAAAAGAGTTTGGATAGACTCACAAACAGAAGAAGAAATATTAAGAGGAATAAGAGAAGCAAAAGATATGTCAGAATATGACAGCCTATCAGATAGTGCATATTTAAGAGCAAAAGAAGACTATTTAATAGGAATAAACTTTTCTAGACTACTATCAATAATTTATGGAAAAAGATTAGCACAAAGTATAAATGAAGAAAAAGCATCAATTTCTGTAGGAAGAGTAATGACATGTGTTTTAGGTATGATAGTAGAAAGAGAAAGAGAAATAAGAAACTTCAAAAAGACTAAATATTATAAAATAATAGGGTCTTTTGGAGAAAAAGATTCATATTTTAAAGCAGAATGGAAAGTAACAGAAAAATCATTATTATTTGAATCTAACAAATTATACAATGAAAGCGGATTTAAAAAAGAAGAAGAAGCAAAGGAATTTATAAAATGCTTAGCAGGAAAAAAAGCAGTCATAACAGAATTAAAAAAATCAAAACAAAAAGAAAATGCACCACTATTATTTAATTTAGCAGAAATTCAAAATGAATGTACAAAAAGATTTAAAATAAAACCAGACGAAACGCTAGAAATAATACAAAACTTATATGAAAAAAAATTAGTAACATATCCAAGAACAGATGCAAGAGTTTTATCAAGTGCAATAGCTAAAGAAATAAAAAAGAATTTAAATGGAATAGCAAAAGGATATAAAAATGAAGAAGTACAAAAATATATAAGCAAAATGGTAGAAGAAAAATATTCCACAAATTTATTAAAAACAAAATATGTAAATGACAGTAAAATAACAGACCATTATGCAATAATACCTACAGGTCAAGGATATGAAAATTATGAAAAATTACCAGAGTTGCAAAAACAAATATATGAAGTCATTGTAAAAAGATTTTTAGCAATATTTTATCCACCAGCAGAATATAATAAAATACAAGTAACAATAGAAGTAGAAAGTGCAGAAAATAAAGCAGAAACATTTTCTGCAAGTGGAAAAGTATGTATAAAACAAGGATTTTTAGAAATATTAAAACCAATAGACAAAAAACAAAAAAATAAATCCACAAATAGTGAAAAAAATGTTGACAAAAATGCTGAAAAAGAAGAGGCAGAAAGCAAAAATGAAGAAGAAAAAGAAACAGATTTAGAAATACTAAAAAAACTAAAAAAAGGACAAGAAATAGAAGTACAAAATTATGAACTAAAAGAAGCCGAAACTTCTCCACCTAGCAGATATAACTCAGGTTCTATAATTCTAGCAATGGAAAACGCAGGAAAACTAATAGAGGAAGAAGAACTAAGAGAACAAATAAAAGGAGCAGGAATAGGAACAAGTGCAACAAGAGGAGAAATAATAAAAAAACTAGAAAAAATAAAATATATGCAAATAAATAGTAAAACACAAATAATAACTCCAACAGCAAAAGGAGAATATATATATGACATAGTAAAACAATCAATGCAAGATTTATTAAATCCAAAATTAACAGCTAGTTGGGAAAAAGGATTAGACTTAGTAGCAAAAAAACAAATAAAAGCAGATGAGTTCATGGAAAAATTAGAAAATTATATCAAATCAAAATTTAATAAATTAGTAATAAAAAAATAAAAGATAACAAAAAGAAAATTAAAGAAAAAGTATTATAGAAATATTACATATTTTTATTCACTAAAAAAGGGAAAATGAGTAATTCTCAAAATCCCTTTTAACTTCTTTAATTTTTTTGTTATTTAAAATTATTTAATATCTTTAAAAAATCTAAATTTAACACCAAATAAAATAGCTAAAACAACAATCAAAGTAAAAATAGAATAAAAAATTATATCTGTTCCAGCCTTTGGTAATTTTGAATTTGATACAGTATTATCTTTAATTATAGAATTACCAGATATATTATTACCGCCATTTGTTACAGCAGAGTTTTCATCATCTACACTGTTAGAAGTTGTATTATCATCAGATTGATTTTCATCGTCTGAAGGATCTTCACCATCTGAAGGATTATTCTGATCAGCAAAACCAACTAATTTAGAAAAATCAGCATCTAAATTAACAGTTAATGTAGATACAATAGTACATGATGTATCTGTAAAATCTTGTTGGTCTATAGAAAGTTCAAAAGTATCATAAAGATTTGAATCATCTATAGTAGTAGTACCTTCAAACATAGAATTTACATATTCCATAACATGATCACCAAATTCTGAGGTATATATTATTTCTTGTCCTTCAGAAGGATCTGGTACAACATCTAAATCAGGATCTAAATCATCAACTATTATATATTTAGAGTTACCTGAAGACATATTAGAAAGAGCACTATCTAAAAAGGCAATCACAAAATATGCGCTTGAATCTACATATTCAACACCTTGTATATCTGCAACAGCTAAATAACCAAACAAAGGTAATATAATATTAGAAGAAACTTTATTAAACTCTTCATAACTCATACCTTGTTGTACAGGTAATTCTATAGAAAAAGTTGGACTTCCAGATATATCATAATTTAACTGATAACTTTCGCCTTCTGAAGAAATAGTAATATATTCATCAGAAAAAGTTATATCTGGAGCTGATTCTAATACGTTTGAAGCCATTAAGTCATTAAAAGCCTGTTCTAGATTTTCTTTTGTAACTTCAACAGATGAAGCTAAACTAATAACAAAAAAATTAGATAAACATAATAAGAATATCAAAAAAATAATACTGATATTTTTAATCTTTTGCATAAAAAATCCTCCTTTTAAATACTTAATTTAAGTATAACAATAAGTGCTAAAAAAATAAATAAAAAAACACAATTATTTTAAATAACTTTTTAATCGACGTTACAATTTACGGCTATAATAAACCGCCTCAAAGAAGTTATATTATAAGTTTTTAAATTTTTCGGCTCAATACATGCTTTAGCCCTTCTAAAGATAGAACAAACGAGCCTCTCGCTACATCCTTCGCGCTTCCTCATTTATTCTATCTTAAGAAGGGCTACAAGCATTCCAA
>CAJFJM010000012.1 GCA_904384245.1 uncultured Clostridia bacterium | reverse complement strand
GTAGCTATTAAAAACTTTTTAAATGGTTTTCCATATAATTTTTTAGTTGACATTATTAAAATTGCTGCTCCAAAACCATATATTGGACAAATTGGACCATATAAAAATCCTCTTTTTACAAAATATCCATTTATAAGTATTGCATATATTGTTTCTATTATCCAACCTAAAAAAGAATATATAAAAAAGTATGAAATATAATCTATTATTTTGTCTTTTGTACTTTTTTGTAAAGCTATTTCATTCATCATTAAAAATCCCCTATAAATCCTTTCTTCATTTTTTTTGTTCATCTTGAAAAGTTTTTATTACTTGTTCTGTTGTTTTACTTTTATCAAATTTATTTATTATAAATATAACTATTCCTACTATTAAAAATGTTATTCCATATATAATTATACTCATTTTCCAATCTCCTTTAAGTAAGTTTGCACCTGCAAAAGTAGAAGAGATTACTGAAGGAAATCTTGCAAAAGTAGATATTAGTATAAATCTTAAAGGCTTCAATGGAAGTAAACCTGCAATATATACTAATAAATCTTTAGGTGTTCCTGGGATTAAAAATAATATTAGCATAATCCATTCTATTTTTTTAGGATTTTGAAATAATTTACTATTTTCAATCTTTTTCACTTTATTTTCATCACAAAAATCATATACAAATTTTCTACCTAATTTTCTTACTGTAAAAAATACTGCACTTGTGATAATAAAAACAGATAATGTAATAAATGCTAATCCACCAAATCCGCCATAACACATACCTGCTAATATTTCTATAGGTTCTCCTGGTAATATAAATAAAAATATTTGTGCTACTTGAAGTCCAAATAAAGTTAAAAATCCAAATATTCCAGAATCGCTAACTCTATTTTTAAAATCTAATTGTCCTTCTGTTGTACTTAAATTTTTCATTACAGGTACTAAATAAATTGTTATACCTATCAAAAGCACTATCACTAGTATCATTACTAATATTTTAAATATTTTTACTTTATTTTTTCTGCTCATTATTTCCCTCTCTTTTGTCTTAATATTGACATAAACATTATTATTATAGCATATTTTTTCAAATTTGTAACTATATACTAAAAAATTAAATTTATTATTGTTTATAAGTATTTTTCTGATATATAAATATAATCTAAATATCTTAAAAAAACTTTTATTAAATATTAAAATTCTATTAAAATTTATATTATGCGGAAAAATTCATGTATGGGGTCAAGATAAAAGTCGATTTTTCTAAACGATAAATAATTAAAAACCTAAATATAAATAATTTAAATTTTAATGCATAACACATAATTTTAAATTATCTATATCTAAGTTTTTATAAATTTTATCAAACACAAAAAATATTATCTTTTTAAAACTCTACAAGGATTTCCCACAGCTACTGAATGTGAAGGTATATCCTTATTTACTACACTTCCAGCTCCTATTACAACATCTTCTCCTATTGTTACTCCAGGAAGTATACATACATTTCCTCCAATCCATACATTATTACCGATTTTTATAGTTTTTGCATATTCAATTCCTATATTTCTTTCCTTATAATCAATTGGATGTCCAGCTGCATATATTCCACAATTAGGACCTATAAAAACATTATCTCCTATTAGTATTTTCGCTGTATCTAAAATTACAAGATTATGATTTGCATAAAAATTATTTCCAATTTCTATATTATATCCATAATCACAAAAAAAAGGTTGCTCAATCACAAAATTTTCTCCTATTTTTGATACTATATTTTTTAAAGCCTCTTCCCTATCTTTTATATTAGTAGGCTTTATATGATTATATATATAGCATTTATCTTTACACTGATTTCTTTCTTTTATCAATTCTTCATCCTTATTTGGATTATATGGTAATCCATGTTGTGCTTTTTCTTTTTCTGTCATAATATTATCCTCCTTATCTTTATAAATACTTAGATTTAATTATAAATTTAAATCATTCTCTTTAACATTTTTAATCTAGTAAATTCTTCTCTGTCTCTTTCTTCTAAGATCTCTTCAATTTGTTTTTTTTCTTTAATATATTTTGGTATTATTATATCTTTTAATGAATTAGATCTTTTTTGCACTTTTGCTATTGCATCATCTAATCTTTTTATCGTAGTTTCAATCTCTGCTTGTTTTATAAGTATTTCTTTTAGCTCATTAAAATTTTTTATAGTATTATCTAATGAAATACTTGTTTCTAGCAAACCAAAAGGAATAATTTTCTTATTTTCTTTTTTATAAGATGTTATTGGTATATCAACTCCCATGACTGTTTTATATCTTATTTCTAAATTTTTTTCTAACTCTATTTCTTCAGAAATTGATTTTACATTCCTTATCCCTAAATCAACATTTGCATTTTGTAAAGATAAAAAAGCATTTTTATATTTTTCTGAAAATTCTTTTTCTAAATTTTCTTTTTCTTGTTTGTATTTTTCTTTTTCCCTTAATAATATAAATTTCTTTTTTTCTAATAATTGTTGACCTTGTTTTGATAATGCAATTGTCTTTTTTAATTTTATCAAATTACTTTTTGTTGGTAACATATTATTTTCCTATATAAATATATTTAGGTTTTTAATTGGATTTACCTATAAACCTATAATTTATAATTTGGTTAATTCTTCTTTAGGTAATATATTTAAAATTTTTAGAGCTAAATCAAGAGTCTCATCTATTGTCCTTGTTATTCCCATATCTTGATTTAAAAATTGTTTTTCAAATTCATCGCCAAATTCTAAATATTTTTTATCTAAAGTTTCTAAATCACTTTCTCCTAATACTTTAGCTAAAGCTCTAACATCTTGTACTTTCGAATATGATGCAAATATTTGATCTGCAATTTTACTATGGTCTATTCTTGTATATTTTTCTCCTATACCATCTTTCATTAGTCTAGACAGAGAATTTAATATATCTACTGGTGGATAAACTCCTTTACTTTCTAATTCTCTTGATAAAACTATTTGTCCTTCTGTTATATATCCTGTTAAATCTGGTATTGGATGTGAAATATCATCATTTGGCATTGTTAATATTGGAATTTCTGTTATAGAACCGCATTTTTCCTTTTACTATTCCAGCTCTTTCATAAATTGATGCAAGATCACTATATAAATATCCAGGATATCCTTTTCTGCTAGGTATTTCTCCTTTTAATGTTGATATTTCTCTTAAGCTTTCTGCATATGCTGTCATATCTGTTAATATTACTAGCACATTGAATCCTAAATCAAATGCTAAATATTCTGCACATGTTAATGTAACTTTTGGTGTTAAAATTCTTTCTATGCTTGGATCATTTGATAAATTTTGAAACATTACAACTTTAGACAAACTTCCTGTTTCGTAAAAACTTTTTTTAAAATATTCTGCTGTTTCATACTCTGCTCCCATTAGTCCAAAACATATTGCAAATTTTTCATTTTCTTTTATATTTGAGCCTGTAATTATTCTATTTGCTAATTCATTATGATTTATTCCACTTCCAGAAAAGATTGGTAATTTTTGTCCCCTTATTAAAGTTAAGAGTCCATCAATACTAGAAATTCCAGTTTCTATATAATTTTTTGGATATTCTCTTGAGATTGGATTTATACTAGATCCATTTATACTTCTTTGAACATTTGGTACAATATCTCCTAATCCATCAATTGGTCTACCTATTCCATCGAATATTCTTCCTAACATCTCTTCTGATAATGAAATTGTTAATGGGGTTCCCTTTAGTATTGTTTTAGTAGATTTTATCGGTATTCCATTTGTACCCTCATATACTTGAATTGTAGTTATATCCTTATCTACTGTTATTACATTTCCTAATCTTGTTTCATTATTTGGTAATATTATTTGTACTTCTTCATCAAATGAAACATCTTTAGGAGTTTTTAAAAATACAAGTGGTCCATTTATTCCCTCTAATCCAATATATTGTATTTTCAAAATTTTTTCCTCCTTAAATATTTACAATTTTATAATCTTCTTCTATTTTTTCTAATTTTTTAATATATTCTTCTTCCTTTTCATCTATTTTTGCCATTTCTATATTTGCTATATCATTTTTTAATTTGGGATATTCAACAAAAAAGCCAATTTTTCTAATTTCAGAAATCGGAATACCTCTTTCTATTAAATTATTTGCTTTTAAATAAATTTTTACAATTATTTTCATCATTTTGTACTGTTTTAATAATGGAACATAAGTATCTATTTCTGAATTAGCATTTTGTTGTAAAAAACCTTCTCTTATACATTTGCTAATCTCTAAAATTAGTTTTTTTGAATCTGACAAAACATCTTGACCAACTACTTTTGCAATTTCCTGTAATTCGTTTTCTTCATTTAATATTTTAACTATCTTTTGTCTATATTCCCAAAAATCTTCTGCTATATTTTTATCGTACCATTTTTTTAAATCTTGTATATATTCACTATAACTTATCATCCAATTTATTGCTGGATAATGTCTACTATATGCTAAATCTCTATCTAATCCCCAAAATACATGTACAAATCTTCTTGTATTTTGAGTAACAGGTTCAGAAAAGTCTGACCCTTGTGGAGATACTGCGCCTATCATTGTTATTGAGCCTTCTGTTTCATTATTATTTTTTGTTTTTCCTGCTCGTCCATAAAATTCTGATAATCTTGATGGTAAATATGATGGAAATCCTTCTTCTGCTGGCATTTCTTCTAGCCTTCCAGATATTTCTCTTAGTGCTTCTGCCCAACGAGAAGTTGAATCTGCCATTATTGCAACATTATACCCCATATCTCTATAATATTCTGCCATTGTTATTCCAGTATATATAGATGCTTCTCTTGCTGCTACTGGCATATTTGATGTATTTGCAACTAAAATTGTTCTTTCCATTAGAGGCCTATTAGTCCTTGGATCAATTAGTTTAGGAAAATCTTCCAAAACTTGTGTCATTTCATTTCCTCTTTCACCACAACCTATATATACTATAATGTCTGCATCACACCATTTAGCAAGTTGATGTTGTAACATTGTTTTCCCTGTTCCAAAGCCTCCTGGTATACATGCTGTTCCACCTTTTGATATTGGAAATATTGTATCAATTACTCTTTGACCTGTTTGTAATGGTATATTTGCTTCTAATCTTTCTTTATATGGTCTTTGCTTTCTTACAGGCCATTTTTGACACATTGTTATTTCTAATATTTTGCCATCTTCTAATTCTACTTTTGCAATTATATCTGTAACTTTATACTTGCCTTCTGGCTTGATTTCTATTATTTTTCCTCTTTCTTTATATGGATATAATATTTTATTGGTTATACTTTTGGTTTCTGGCACTTCTCCTAAAATATAATTATATTCTACAATATCTTCCGCATTTAAAAGAGGTTTAAAATCCCATAATTTATTTTCATTTACAGATGTTACAGATATTCCTCTAGATATCCAAAATCCCGATTTTGCTTCCATTTCTTTAAGAGGTCTTTGAATCCCATCATATACATTTCCGATAATACCTGGACCTAGTATTACAGATAATGGCTCTTGACTTGTTATTACATCTTCTCCAATTTTCATCCCTGATGTGTCTTCATAACATTGAATTGTTACATCATTTTTTTCTATTTTTATTACTTCACCTAATAATCTATTTTTACCAATATATACCATATCATGCATAGCAAAATCGGCATCACCAGTTGCTACTATTACAGGTCCATTTATTTTAATTATTTTCTTTAGTTCCATATATTTTCTCCTTTAGATTTGTGTAAATAGTATTATCAACTATTTTTGTTTTACTTTTTATTAAGATTCCACCAATATACTTATTTGGTAATATCTCTATATTACAATTTTCAATTTTTTTCAACTTTTCTACATCTCTTTCTAAAACACATACTGTAAAATCATTTTCATTATCTAAATATGTTTTTGCAAATTTATATATTTTTTCAAAATTATTTTCATAATCTTTACTTTGACAATAATTTGTTAATTTATCTTTTAATATATTAAATAATTCTTTTTTTTCATTTTCTATTTCTAAATAAATATTTTTCTTTGAATTTATTTCATGTTGTACTTTTTGAGTATAATATTCTTTTTCTAATTCTATTTTTTCGTTCTTAAATTTATTTTCAAGTGAATTTTTATATTCTGAAATTTCTTTTTCTATTGCTGTTTTTACTTTTTCATCAAATTCTTTTTCCAACTGCATTTTGTCATTTTCTGATTCTGTTTTACAAATATTCTCGAATTCTTTTAATTTTGTTTCCAAATTTTTCACCTCATAAAATTTTTATTTTTGCCGAAAAATGCTTATTCTATTCGTTTTATGTTTAATTTTCTATAAAATTATCTATAACTTGTAAAAGTGGATATTTATTTTCTTCTATTTTTTTAAAGAATGAGACATCGAATTCATAAATTGTTTTACTTATAATTAGAATTCCAATATCTTTTTTTGTTTTTAATCCATCAATTATTGTATTAAGCTCTTCCTTACTTTTTACTAATTTACTATCTATTCCCGCTAATCTAAATCCTACTTTTTCTTCCATTCTATTAAATAATCCAACTATTTTCATAAAATTTAATTCCTTTCTTGCTTGACAAAAAACAGACATAGAAATAAAAGTAATTTTTCCAAGCAAAAATTCTTTAATTATTATACTTTATTTAAAATCATTATAGAAATAATTAAACCATATATTGCAATACCTTCTGCAAGTCCTGCAAATATTATTGTTTTTCCAAGCAAACTTGGATTTTCACTAATTGCTCCAATAGCACTTGATGCAACCATTGCTACTGCAATACCAGCTCCTAGACATCCAAGACCTGTCGCCAAAGCTGCTGCTATTAAACCAATATCATGATTTGATAATCCTTTTTCGTTATCTCCTTGTACTTCTTGTGTGTCTTTTGAATCTTGTGTTCCTTCGGTTTTGTTAGTTGTTGTCTGGGTTGTTGTTAATTCCTCACTATTTGCTTCAACAATATTTGCTGTTTCTAAATTTTGATTTAAATACTCTGTTGCTGTATTTCCAACAGTATTTGTTTGAGTATTATTATATTCTCTAGTTTGAACAGCATTTACATTTGTTGTTACTCCAAAAATCCCTAAAATTATTATTAAAAATCCAATACTTAAAAATCTTTTTTTCATTTTCATCTTATCCTTTCGTACATATTATTTTTCTTCTTCTAATGGAATATATTCCTTTCCATCTCCACTATAAAATCTACTAAATAATTCATAATATTCTAGTCTTAATACTTGAATCGCTACAATTAAGCCTTCTAATGCAATTACAATTATATTTCCAATTATCCCCACAATAATACTGCCTGCACTACCAAACATATCGGAAAGAATATATATTGCCATACATAATCCAACATGATTTATCGCAAATGCTGCAAGTCTTACAAATGATATTGTATTACTTGCAATATTTAATAACATTTCTATTAGTTCAAATATTTTTTCTACTATTGAACTTTTTTCTTGTGTTTTCTTCTTGTCTATTATTTTTTTTAAGTTATCTTTAAATAAAATTAGTAACAAAGGTATTATTATTAAAGCTAAACTTAATCCTAAGCTTATTAACATTTTTCCTTTTAATAAATATCCTATTATTAAAACTAAAACAGAAACATAAAACACTAAACCTGCAAGTCCATTTTTATCAAAAAATATCTTACCTTTATCTTTATTTGTTATACCATTTTTTATGTTAAGAATCATAGCCACTATTATAAGTATTGCTCCAACTGTCATTCCTGCTATTAACATATTTGTTATATTATCCATTGGGCTTGGTAAAATTCCTTTTATTATATCTTCTTTTCCAAATATACTTCCGTATAAAAAGCCAAATATAATTGCTGATATTCCACCTGCTACAAATATTGATCCTAAGCTCTTTTTCATCTTTTTTAATATTAGACCTATTATTAAAATCACAGCACCTTGTCCAATATCTCCAAACATAAATCCAAACATTAAAAATGCGGTTATTGCAACAAATATACTTGGGTCTGTTTCTGTATAATTAGGAATTCCATACATTTTTACAATTGATTCAAAAGGTTTTACTAATTTTATGTTTTTTAATTTAGTTGGCGGTGTGCTTGCAACTTCATCATGGCTTTTTATTGTATATTCTATTTCATCTTTTTTTAGCTTAGGTATTAGTTTTTTTAAATTATCTTCTGGAATCCACCCTACAAAATAAAATGCTCCTTTATTATCATGTGCCATAAATTTTTTTATTTTATTTACTTTTTCTAATAATTTAAGTTGATAATAATTATTTTGCAATTCTTTTCCTATTTTTTCTCTGTAACTTGCTAATTCCTGCTTGTATTTTTCTATTATTTCATTATTGTTTTCTATGAAGTTATTTACTTGATTTATAAAATCTATTGGTTTTCCTTTAATATCATCTGATAGCCATACTCTTTCAAATTTCATTACTTTAAAAAAGCTATCTACTTTTTCGCTAATAGAATCTGGCATAAAATATAATATCCAGAGATATTTGTCATCAGCTTCTAGTTCTATAACTTTTACTTTCATTTTTTCTATTTCAGTTTTCATTTCCTGATAGTTTTCTTGTAAAATTTTGCCATATCTAAAATTTATATATTTTAGATTATATAAATCTTGTAAATTGATGTCTATATTTTTTAAATGGTTAATAGGTATTATTTGTTCTTGTATTTCTTGTATTTCTGTATCTTTTTCATCTATTTGAGTTTGTATTTTATTTATATTATCAATATATTCTGTCAATTCTGTTTGTATTTGAGCAAGATTTTTTGTTAATTTTACATTTTTATTTTGTTCAAAATATGAAATATTTAACTTTTTTAAAAGATCCTCCGCTTTTTTTTGCCATTCTTTTATATCTGGCTCATATGTGAAATATGTTAATTTCCAACCTTTTTCTAATATTTTTAAGGCATTTTCTGGTTGAATCCCGCTTCCGAATAAAATCATTTGATATAATAAAATCTAAGTTTTCTTCTTTGCCTGTCATACTAAGTAATTTCATTTTTTCTATTGCCACTTTTTTCACCTCTTTTGTTTAGTAAATTATTCGTTTTTCAATTTCTTGAATTTGTAACTTATATCTTATTCCTTCAAGTATTGCTATTATATTTTCTCTTTTAAATTCTAATAATCTAAAATATGCAATAACTATACTAAAATCTAACATTCCTGCTTTAAATATTCTTTTATAAATTTTATATAAATATCTTTTTATATCTTTTTCTATATCATCTTTTATAATATTTTTGTAATGTGTATCTTTTAATATTTCTTGCAATTCATTTTTGTTTTGTGCTTCTTGTACTTTTTCTAGTAAATTATTAGAAATATATTTATAATCATTTATAATAAAAGTTTTATAATCAAAATCTTTATATTGTGCCATTCTATATGTCCATACAATATTATTTAGGTCAATTTCTTCTTGGGTTACATTATATAATTGTTTATTATTATCTTTTAATATTTGTAAAAAATCTTCAAAATATAACTTATCTAATGCATTTTCTCTTTCAAAAATGCCATAATCACTATTTAATATATTTTTAGCTTTTTTATCTATTATTAAAGATAAAACTTCTTCCTTACTATTTAAACTTTCTATACCTTTTAAATTTCTGAAAATTTCGTTTGTCCATATTTGTATATTTTTTTCTTTTTCCTCTAAATTATTATTCTCTGTATCTAACAAATTATTCCACACAACTTTTATTATTTTAAGTTCATACCTTTTTAAATACATATCCCATATTTCTTTATTTTTACCATGTATATATTTTGTTATTTTTAATATATCTGATATTAGCATTTTATCTAATTCCGCTTCTATTTCTAACCTTTTAGCATCTACACGCAAATTATCCAAACTATCTATTTTAGATTTTAACAAATAAATTGCCTCTTTTAAATTTTGTTGTTTCATTAAATCTTCTAAATCTTCCTTTGTCAATTTTTTGGAATACATTGCTTTTAATTTGCTATTAACACTAGGACTATTTTTTGAATTTAGCATATTCCTGCCACCTTTTTTATTATATCATCAAATATTTCTTGTGCTTTTTCTTCTTTAACTTGGTTGAATTTATTTTTTTTCATCTCTATTTTTGCATTCATATTATTATCTATTGTTTCTTTATCAGATGCTAATTTTTTAGAATATTCATTTTGTATCTTTTCTAATTCATCTTTATATTGAGTTAATAAAACTGCTTCTTTTATTGATATTTCTTGATTTTTTAATTTTTCAAAATTATCATTTTTTTCTTCTATTTGCTTAATATTTTCTTTAGCCTTATTGTCAATAGATATTATTTCTTTTATTATATTTTCTGTCATATATTATCACCTCATATAATAAAGGCAATAACCCTAATTTTATGGTTACTGCCTTTTTACATTAACTTAATTGTTCTAAAATCTCATTTTTATCAGTAACACCGATAAATGTTTTCTTTGGTACTCCATTTTCAAAAACAATAATTGTAGGTATACTCATAACATCATATTTAATTGCTAATTCTTGATTATTATCTACATTTACTTTTCCTACTTTTATTCCTTGCTTTTCTTCAGCTATTTCATCTATAATTGGTGACATCATTTTACAAGGTCCACACCAATCTGCATAAAAATCCACTAATACTTTATTATTTGATTTTAAAACCTCTTCTTCAAAATTATTTTCATTTAATGCTAAAACACTCATATTTTTCCTCCTTTATATATTTATATTATGTTCTTTTTTTCTTTATTTATGCTATATTTTATTATTATTTTTTTAGTAAGTCAATAGTTTTGATTGGTATAATTTTATCACTTTGTTACACTTACAACCTTATCTTTGTAGAGTAGCCCTCTAATTGAGTTATCATATAAATTTTACTTTAAAATACTAGCAATATTTTTATTTAAAATTCTTTTGTTTATAAAATATGTATTTATTATATCTATAAATAATAATATTACAGTTATTAAAGATATAAATATCCAATTAATTTTTTGTGGGATTTTTAGCAAATAAAATATTTGTTCTTTTATTTCTTCTTCAGCTGTAATACCAATAGTTTTTGTTGTTAAATTCATATTATTTAATATATCTGATTGTAATAAGTAATTTAGAATATAATTCATTATAAATTTTAATATTTCAAATCCAATAAATGCTAATAAAATTGATATTAAAAATACGATAATATTTTCAAATATTGTTATTCTCTGAATTTCTTTATTTGTATACCCCTCAACTTTTAGTATTGCAATTTTTGTTTTTGATATATAGCTTTTATTGATATTTGTTACTAATAATATTGCAATTAAAATTACTATTATTATAATTAGCATGTATAGCATTATCTTTTCTATAATTCTTTGAGTTTGTACAGATATATTTGTAGTTGTTGCAAAATTAACTTCTTGTGTATTTCCAACTTCTGAATCATCTTGTGCTTCACTTATAATTCTATCATTTGAAATTATTTTTTCCTTATATAGTTCATCTTCTACTTCTTCTATATTTTCAAATTTATCAACAACTATTTCCATATAATATTCATTAGGTGAATAATCAATCTCTTCATTTATTTTTTTAGCTGTTTGCTCAGTAATATATGGCATAGATGTATTTTGATATTTATCACTATCAAAAATCCCAACAACTTTAAAACTCTTGGTATAGATTTTATTTTCATCTGTTTTAAATTGTATTTCTATATCTTTATTTAATAATGTATCTCCTTTAATATATTCTTCATCTGAAATTGGATTATCAATATCTACTGCTTCGCTATTAGCATATATTTTACTTGGTATTATTATAGAGTTAAAATCATCTTCAGTTAATTTTCTTCCCTTAACTACTTCTGGACATATTTTATTATTTACAACTCCCAACTCAATTGTTCCATCCGCTTCTGCAAATTTAAATTGAGCACATTCCTTTACAGCAAAAACCCTCTTTTCTGCTTGTCCAACACACATCTCTACATGTTCTATTTTTTCTATCTTTTCCTTTAAAGAATCATATTGCTCAGGCAAATATCTAATACTATATATTTTTCTTAATTCTATACTATTTTCTATGCTGTTTGTATATTGTTGTATTGAATAATAAATCATGTTTATGAAAAGAATACATATTAGTAAGATTGTTAGTATAATTATTGTAAATATGTTTCTTTTTTTATGTTGTTTTAATCTTTGCAATGCTAATTTAATACATTTTCCTTCTTGAACATTCATTCTAAAATTTCCTTTATTGCTTTTTAAACTTTGAATATTATTTATTAAATAATTTTTTATAATAATATCACCCTTTCATTATTAACTAAAATGTTGAATAGTAATTCTCATTTATCTCTATTTAGATACTATATTAAAACTATTTGAAAGTCAATATATTTATTTTTAACTTTTTTTACCCTTAATTATCAAACTTTATTCTAATATTTTTTTTATATTTTTTTTCAATATTTTTTTATTTATTAAATATGTGCTTGCAATTTCAATTATAACAAACAAAGCCATAGATATTACTGAAAATTTTATATCTAAACTTTGTGGGATTTTTGAAATATAATATATTTGTTCTTTTATTGCCATTGCAGTTATTCCTACTGTATTTGTTTGAATTATATTTTCAAATATGATATTCATTATTAATTGTAATATTTTAAAACCTATAAAAGCAAATATAATACTTATTAAACATAAGAAAATATTTTCCAAAATTATTATTTTTTGAATATCTTTATTGGTATAACCTTCTATTTTTAAAATGCCT
The DNA here is from genome assembly GCA_904384245.1 of uncultured Clostridia bacterium. Taxonomy (GTDB): domain Bacteria; phylum Bacillota; class Clostridia; order TANB77; family CAG-508; genus CAG-269. Next base: position 9,900 of record CAJFJM010000012.1, on the reverse strand, counting down.
AAGTCTGTTTTTAATAAATATGTTTTGTTAATATTTGTTATTATAAGTAAAAATAATAGTATTATTGCAGAAGATAATAATGCCACTACTAATACATTTTTTATTATATTTAATGTTTTTAATGAAATGTTTGTAACATGTGAAAAATTAGTTTCTAGTATATTACTATCAGTAGTATCTTCTGAAGCTTCTTCTTCTATTTTTGTTTCTTGTATAATCCCTGCATTATATAATTCTTTTTGCACTTTTTCTAGATTTTCTATTTTATCAACAACTATTGTCATAAAATAAGCCTTTGGTTCATAACCTAATTGTTCATTTATCATTTTTACAGTATTCATTGGAATATATGGTGTACTTACATCATTATATTTTTCACTATCATATATACCAATAACTTCGAATTTTATTATTTCTGTTTTTTCATCTGTTTTAAATTCTATTGATAACTCTTTTCCTAAAAAATCCTCTCCACTTATATAATCACTTTCTTTTATTTGATTATTAACCCCTTCTATTTGATTATTGGCATATATTTTGTTTGGCAAAATGATTACATACTTATCATTATTGCTGATTTTTCTTCCTTCAATTACTTCAGGACATGATTTACTATTAGCAGGTTTTAAGAATACAGTTCCTGTTGTTCCATTTTTCTGTAATTGTTTTGACTCTTGTCCAGCATGTATAGTTCTTTCAAATTCATCTACAACCATTTCAACATTTTCAATATTGTTTATTGTATTTTTTATTTCTTGATACTTTGATGGAATATATAAATAATCTCCTAGTGTTCGTAACTCCATATTATTTTCCATGCTCTCGACATATTTTGTTATTGAATATTGTATCATTCCTAAAAATAATATTATAATTGCTATTAGCATCATAAGTATAGTAATTATAAAATTTCTTTTTCTATTATATTTTAACCTCTGCACGGCTAATTTAAATAATGTTTTTACTTTCATTTTTATTCTAATTTTCCTTCTTTTAAATTTAAAACTTTATCTGCATATTCTATTACCTTATTACTATGTGAAACTATTATTACACATCTTCCTTTTTGGCTTAAATCTTTTAATATTTCTAAAATTTTTATTTCATTATTTTTATCTAGATTTCCTGTTGGCTCATCAGCTAATATTATTTCTGGATTATTTGCTAACGCTCTTGCTATAGCAACCCTTTGTTCTTCTCCACCAGATAACTCTTTTGGATAATGTGTTCTTCTACTTTCTAATCCAACCATTTTTATCAATTCTTCTGTCTTTTCTTCCATAGATATTCTATTATACTCTGGATTTATATACATTGGTTGCATTATATTTTCTTCAACAGTCATATTAGGATTTAAATAGAAATTTTGAAATACAAATCCTATTTCTTTCATTCTTATTTTTGCTTTTTCTTCATCTTTTAGATTGATAATTTCTTTATCATTTATTAACAATTTACCTTGTGTTAATGTATCAAGTGTTCCTATTATATTTAATAATGTTGTTTTTCCAGAGCCTGATTCTCCCATTATTGCATATAACTTCTCTTTTTCAAATTTTACATTTATATTATCTAATACAGAGATTTTTTCTTTCTTTTTTAAGTATTCTTTATAACCATTTATTATTTCTATTTTTGACATACTTTAATTTATCTCCTTTTATATATTTAGTTTTTTAGATTAGCTATAACATTATTTATCTTTTTATATTTCATAAATCTAACTTATTTTGCTATTTCTACATTTTAAAATCTTTTATATGGCTTGTACTTTTTCCTGTTGCAATAAATAATGGTATTATCGTTACTAATATATTTATAATAATACTTTTATACATATCTTGCTCTAATTCTATATTTAATATATTTGGTATTACATATTGAAAAATAATATCAAAAATAATTATTCCTATGAAGAAACCTATTATTGTTATTGCTAAAATTTGTGTACATACTATATATCTTATTTTACTTTTACTATATCCTAGTATATATAATAATTTATGATTTTCTTTTTCATTTTTTAAAATATTTATATAACTAATAAGAATTGTAAATGTTCCAATTATAATTGACATATATACAACTAAATTCATAAAAATATTTATTTTTTCATATCCCTTTATCCAGTCATCTTCATATTCTCTCCCTGTTAAAATACCTTGATTGTCCAAAATATTTTGTATTTTACTGCAATTTTTCCAATCATCTACTACAATATTTGTAAGTTTTAATTCATAATCTTGCATACCTAATGTCTTAATTTTTACATCTTGAATATGTTCTATCTTTTTTAAATTTTCCATATCTTCATTTGTTAATTCGATATTACCATCTGCTATGTAAAGTGTTCTTGCCTGCTCTTTATATTCTTCTGGTATTTTTGAGTCATAATATTTATATATTATTTCAGGTAAGTTTATCGCAAGATTTATTATTATAAAGACTATAATAAACAATATGATATATAACAAATTTATTTTATTTTTTAAAATGCTTTTTATTTGTAAATTTATCATTTTATTTTATCCCTTTCTTAAAAATTGTATTAAAGATAATGCAGCAGTTGTTCCTTCACTTACAGCATTTGATATCTGCAATATTCCACCTGTACAATCTCCACATGCGTAAACACCTTTTATATTTGTTTCCATATTACTATTTACTATTATTTTATCATCTTTTAACAATAAACCTAATTTTTTTGCAAGTTCCACACTTCCTGCTGTACCTTGGGCAATAAAGATTCCATTTGTTTTTAAAGTAGATTTATCATTAAATACTACTTCCTCTACCCTATTTTCTCCTTTAATTTCCTCAATTGGTTTTGTTATAATCTGTACATTATCAGCTCTAAAATCTGGTTTGCTTTCTCCATTTGTTAATATAGTCACAGTTTTAGCAATATTTATCAAATCATTTGTCTCAGATAATGCATAATTACCACTACCTAGTACTGAAACATCTTTATTTCTATAAAAAAATCCATCACATATTGCACAATAACTTATACCTTTTCCCTCTAATTCCTTAACACCTTTTATCTTTAATTTATTCTTTTTTGCTCCTATTGCTATAATGAGAGATTTTGCTTCATAAGTTGATTTTGTTGTTGTAATTTTAAAAATTGAATTATCAGCTACTTTTTCCGCTTCTATTTTCAATATTTCTTCTTCTTTAACTTCAACACCAAGATTTTTTGCTTGTTTAATTCCATTATTATATAATGTTTTTCCATCAATTCCATTTTCAAACCCATAATAATTCTCTATTCTTTTTGCCTTTTCTAAACTAGATTCTCCATAATGTAATATAATAGTATTTAAATTCGCTCTTTTCGTATACAAACTCGCAGAAATCCCAGCTGGCCCTGCTCCAATAATTAAAACATCATACATAACATTTCCTCCTCATAAATTTGTAAAATAGTTTTCTGCTTTTACCATTACTTTTACACAATAATATCATATTAAAAATCTTTTTTAAACAATAATTTCTATTTTTTAAAAATAAAAAATAGAAATAAACCCAATTTTAATTTTACACAATAAAATTGGGTTCATTTTAATTTTTAAAGTTCACGAGCTTTTATTATTATTCTTTTTTTTGAATCTGCAGTACAAGTAATTAAAGTTAATTCCATATTTCCATCAGTTTCTTGGGATAAACAACTTACATCTTTTGGATTTACTATTTCTTTTTTATAGATATAATATTCTTTTTTTCCATACAATTTATCTGTTAAATATATTTTTTCATTTACTTCTAATTTATTTAAATTATGAAACATATTTGAAGTTATATAATTATGTCCTACAACACAAAAATTTCCTACTTGATTTGGCTTGCCTTTATAAAATTTTGTAACTGATATTTTTAAATTTTCTTCAGAATAATCATTTAATACATCTGTACTTAAATCAATTGATGGTATTTCTAATTTTGCAATTACTGGATATCCTTTATAATATGAAAGTATATTATTTTCTTGTAATTTATCTGTTTCTTCTATTTCATTATTTAAAGTGTTTTGTTTTGAAACATCATTTTTCTGGTCTAAATTATTTTCTATAATTGATTTAGTAGAAGCGGTTTTTAATAATTCTAAATCATTTGTTTTATTATTATTACTTTTATTTTTTAAATTTATTATAAATACAACTAAAATTAAAATTATAACTACAAAAAATATATAAAATTTTTTAGTATAACTTTTATTTTGCATATTTAATACATTATTTACTCTTTCTTCTTAAAATATATATAGCTAAGCCAATTACTAATATTGTTACTCCAAATATAGCATAATAATTATATCCTGTTTTTGGTAATTCCTTTGGTAAATCATTTTCTGCATTATTTTCTTGCACTTGTTCTTCTGTTACATTATTTGAATTATTTTCAGATGGTATTTCTGTAGATGGATTTTCTTCTGTTGGTGGAATTATTTGCTTTTCTTCAACATTTATAATAAAAGTACTTTGTGCAATAACTGCATCAGACTGATCTCTATCTATAAGTTTAAAAGTTATTTGATATTGTCCAGCTGTATCAAAAATTCCTCTTAGGTTTAAAGTTTTAGTAACATTTCCTCCAATCTTATCTCCTGAAACATCTCCCCATCCACTATCAATTAAATCATGTTCTAATTGATTTTCATCTGTTCCTAATAATTGGACATTTCCATTATTTGGTGTTGTTGCTTCTGCTAATATTCTTGAATGGTCATAAAATCTTCCCATAGCAGATGATAAAGTTAAAGTCATTTCTTTTTCTTCATTTATTATTGGATTTCCTGAATAAGTAAGTTCAAATTTATAATCTTCATATTGAGGTTCAACTGTTATACTTTTTTTAATTGGAACTGTAATATCATCATAAGATTCTGAAGCATCTGGATTAGATAAACCTTCTGCTGTTATAGAAAAATCAGTTGGATTAGATGTTTCTATCCCCTCTTTTGCTTTAAAAGTAACATTCATACTTTCTTTTGGATTACTTCCACCTGAACTATCATAATATACAATTCTTACTCTAGTTCCATTATCATTTTCAGTTCCTCCATCTGTACTAACAAATTCTAATAAATTATTATCATAATTTATATCAAATGTATATGCTCCTAAAGGTTTTCCAAAGTTGATATTTAAAACAATTTCTGAACCTGGATTTACTATTTCTTTATTTGTGTTAATTTGTATTGCATCTAAAGCTGCAGCGTTTGATTTTCCTACCAAAATTCCTAATAATATAAAAGACATAACAAAAATTGTTTTGAAAAATTTTTTCATTTTTTAATCCTCCTTTTTTCAATTCTTAATTTTATTATGTCTTTTTTTATAAATTTTATTTTTCTATTTTTTTGAATTTTTGGTTTTTTTTGTAAAAATTTTATAATTTTATTTATTTTCACTTTAAGTTGTGTAAATTAAAGTTTCATATTGTTTCCTATATAATAAAAAAGAGGGATATTCTCCCTCTAAAACATTATACTCATAAATTATTTAGCACTCATTATTTACTTTCTAAAAGTAAATTTAGTCATCCAAATAATTTTTAACTTTTCTAATAAATATTGATCTTGTAACATAATCTAATATAGCATAGATTAAAATAATTGCTCCAACAATTTGTGTTGCTATAGATGTACTTACTAAAACAATAATTCCTGCTACAATCATAAGCATTGCACAGATAACTGCAATTGTCCAAAATCCAGATTTAGTTTCTTTCCATACAAGTGATGTTTGAAAATCTTTAATTCCTGCTGCAATAATCCAAATTCCAAGAATTATTCTAAACACACCTACTATTACATCTGAACAAGATAGAACAATAACACCAAAAATTACTGAAATCAATGCCATTGTTAATAGGTAGTCTTCTTTATCTTTAGATGTAAAATAGTCTACTATTTTTAAGAAACCAATTATAATAAAGATTGCTCCCAATAAAATAGAAATTACAGCTAACATTTGAGTTGGTTTAACAATTAAAAGAACACCCAATAATGCAAATAATAAAGAAACTATAATGTCTACCCAACTTGATCTTTTTAAATATTTTTCGTACATGTTAATCTCCTCTCTTTCTTTTGTATTTTATTTTTTACACGACTATAATATCATATTTTTTAAAAAATGTATAGTTTTTTTAAAATTTTTGTAGAAAATTGTAAGAGGGATTGAGGGACGGTCCGTAAAATCCCTTCTAGAAGGGATTTTAAGGACCGTCCCTCAATCCCTCCTGTAATAATTTAATTTGAGCTTTTAGTTCTTCTAATCCTTGCTCTTTGCTTTTTCGTTGTGACATTACTTCTATTGTTTCTGCCCTTACAACAACACTTATTATTTTCATTATATATTTAATATCTTCATCATTTTTTATGTTTAAATTTGCTGTGTTTATTAAAGTTCTGTTATTTGTATTAGTATTTTCTAATCTTATTTCTTCAAATACATTTATATTTTCATCTTTCATCGTTTGAAGAATATTTTTGCATAAAATAATTTCTTGGTCATCACTATTTTTATCTACTATATATTTATAAATTCCTATTGCTGTTTCAAAGATATCTCCATTATTTTCTTCTAAAATCTTTTTCATTTGTCTTTTTTCCACTTCAATGAAATTTGATATTACATATTTTATTGCATCTTCTTTATCTTCAAAATACTGATAAAAACTCCCTCTTGGTATATTTGCTTCTTCAATTATATTACTTATAGATGCTTTTGAAAAAGATTTTTTTCCAAATTCATTTCTAATTGCTTTTTCAATTTTTTCTCTTTTTTCTATATTTAAATTATAAAATGTTGATTTTGGCATTTTATACCTCCATTTCTTTTAGGTATATATAGCAAAAAATAGTACTTCATACAAGCACTACTTTCTAAATATTATGCATTTTCAGTTTCTTTTTTTGCTACTACTTGTTTACCATCATAATATCCACAATTTGAGCATACTCTATGTGGCATTACTGGTTCATGACAATGTGGGCAAGTTGCAAATTTTGGTTCTTCTTTTTTCCATGTTGATCTTTTTGAATGTGTTCTTGCTTTTGACCATCTTCTTTTTGGTTGTGCCATCTTTATCCCTCCTCGTTTTAGATATGTATATATCTATTCATTTTTCGCATTTAATTTCACTATAAGATTATACATATTTTTTCAAATTTTGTCAACTATTGCTCACAATATTTTTTGTATAAGTCTTTTAAATTTTTCTTATTTAATACTTTCTTTATTCCTTCTTGGCTTACTTGCTCTAAAAAATCAGTTACTAAATTTTTTACCTTTTCATTTATTAGAATTTTTTCTTTCTCTTTATTCCAATATTGTAACTCATATTCTTTTGTCCATTTTTTACCTTCATATACAATTCCTGCTGCCAATTTATCACATAACATTTCTGCTACATATTTATATGGCATTATAGGAGCTTTTTCTGGTGCATCTAAATCTATCCAATATTCTGAATGATGTTTATTTCTTCCCTTATGATGTAACCATGCTTCTGAATATCCTTTATCTTTTTTTGCTTCTACTATAGGAGAATGTGTTCCTTGATAATATTTTATACTTTCTAAAAATTCTGTTGGAGAATATTTAGATAAATCATGCATCAACCCTCTCCATGGTATTCCTGCCATACAACATAATTTAAATACAACCCATTTGTGTTTTGTTATTAGTTTAAAATGTTTTACTGCATTTTTTAAATTCATTCTTTTTACCTTATTTTCCTTAATATATAATTTAGGTTTTTATTATGGGATATGCCTATAAACCATTTTTTAATATCAACTTTAATTAGTACACTCATATTTTACTATACTTTTTTTATTAAATCAATAAATTTTTATTTAAGTTTAGCATATACTGTACTTAAGAGGTGATTTTATGTGTGGGTTTGTTGGCTTTTCCAGTTTTGACAAAAACTTATTAAATTCTGGAGATATACTTGAAAAGATGAATAATACTTTAAAAAAGCGTGGTCCTGATGAAGAAGGATATTATAAACTTGAACATATTGCTATGGGCCATAAAAGATTAATAGTTATTGACCCAGAAGGTGGTAAACAACCAATGATTGAAGAAACACCTTTTGGAGAATTTTCTATTTGCTATAATGGTCAAATATATAATACAAAAGAATTAAAAAGTACTTTACTTAGAAATGGTTTTGAAATAAAAACTCATTCTGATACAGAAATTCTTTTAAAAAGTTTTATTTACTATGGTTATGACGTTGTAAATCATTTAAATGGTATTTTTGCATTTGCTATATGGAATTCTAAAAAACAAGAACTTTTTATTGCAAGAGACCATTTAGGTGTTAAGCCTCTATTTTATACTTTTATAGATAATACCTTTTTATTTGCTTCTGAAATAAAAGCTCTTTTTGAATATCCAGGAATTCAAAAAATTATTGATAGACAAAGTATTGGAGAACTTTTTGGCATAGGTCCTAGCCATACTCCTGGGACAACAGTTTTTAAAAATATTTTTGAATTAAAGCCTGCTCATTTTGGTATTTTTAACTCTAAAGGATTTACTAGTAAACAATATTGGAAATTACATTCTAAAGTTCATTTAGATGATTTTGAATCTACTTGTGAAAAAGTAAAATATCTTTTAAATGATTCAATTACTAGACAACTAGTTTCAGATGTTCCTTTATGTACATTTTTATCTGGCGGATTAGATTCTAGTATTATTACTAAATTTGCTGCTGATTATTGTCAAATGAACGATATGCCTCCTTTAGATACTTATTCTATAGATTATGTTGATAATGATAAAAACTTTGTTAAAAGTGACTTTCAACCTAATTCTGATAATTATTATATTGGTTTAATGACTAATACTTTGCATACCAATCATCATAATATTGTTATAGATACTCCTGAGCTCAGTGAATATTTAGAAGATGCTATGATTGCAAGAGATATGCCTGGTATGGCAGATATTGATTCTTCATTATTATTATTTTGTAAAGAAGTTAAAGCAAAAGGTGTTACAGTTAGTTTAACAGGTGAATGTGCTGATGAGATTTTTGGTGGTTATCCCTGGTTTTTTAGAGAAGACAGTTTAAGAAGCGGAACATTTCCTTGGTCAATTGCCATAACAGAAAGACAAGAATTGTTAAACCCTGATATTTCTAAAAAAGTTAATTTAAAAGAATATATAGATTATAGATATAATGAAAGTTTAAGTGAAGTAGAAATATTAGATTCTGACTCGCCTGAAACTGCAGAAAAAAGAAAAATTTCTCATTTAACATTAAATTGGTTTATGCAAACACTTTTAGATCGTTCTGATAGAATGGCTATGTATAATGGTTTTGAGCTTAGAGTTCCTTTTTGTGATTATAGGTTAGCTGAATATGTTTGGAATATTCCTTGGGAAATGAAAGCTTTAAAAGGTAGAGAAAAAGGTCTACTTAGATATGTTTGTAAAGATTTTTTACCAGAAGAAATTGTTGATAGAAAAAAATCTCCTTATCCTAAAACTCATAATCCTAATTATTTGGCTAAAGTTAAAGGCATGCTTTCTGAAATTATGAAGGATAAAAATGCTCCTATAAATAATTTGCTTAATAGAGATTATATTTTGGATATTTTAGAAACTGATGGTACGGCTTTTAAAAGGCCTTGGTTTGGACAATTGATGACTGGGCCTCAGCTTATGGCTTACCTTTGCCAAGTGAATATGTGGCTTGAGAGGTATGAGCCTAAGATTGAAATATAATTTATCCACTTTTTAAGCTTGAGGTCGCAAATTGCAACCTCAAGCTTAATCTATATAAACATAATCATAAATAATGGATAATGTTCTATATTTTCTTCATCTTTATAAATATTACAATCATTTTCAAATTTCATATATCTTGTTA
>CAJFJM010000011.1 GCA_904384245.1 uncultured Clostridia bacterium | reverse complement strand
ACCTTCCTATTTTGTCTATATTTTCTATTTTTATACATCTAGGGTGAAATATTCGTTTCTAAACTTTTAAGGTGATTTTATCATAAATTAAATACATATGTAATCTTCTTTTTTTGACATTTTTATGTAAATGTGTTATAATTATAAGTGATGTAACTTCTTGTAACTCCGTTGCATCAGTAGGTAACTGTAGACATTTTTATTTAGGGGCGATTGACCCAAAGGAGGAAGCTATGTTGGATATCAGAACCGCCACCGTTATTAGGAAGGCAATTAATGAGCACTTCTCTAAACCTGACGTGATAAGCTTGAACGCAGTTTGCAGGATGCAACCTGTTGTTCAGAATACCGATGGCGCCGGCTATACCGTCCTTGCTCTTCAGTATGGAGACCTTACCATTCTGGTACAGGTTGATTTCGATGAAGACAGGGGAGTTATAGTCGGTGGAGTTAAGACTCAGTCATGGTAATCCAGTCCAAAAAAAGAATTATTCTTTTCTCTCTCAGCAATGAGAGAGTTTTTTTATTTTTCTCCATCCCAAATATTTTTTATTGCTTTTTTTCTTATTCTTTGTATTGCATTATCTATTGATTTAACCGGTGAATCTAGCCTTTTTGCTATAATTGTATAGCTTTCACCTTTCATGTATCTATCTAAAACTTTTTTTTCAAAGTCACTTAAATTTTTGTCTATTGCCTTTTCTATTTCTGTGTATTGTTCTTTTTTCATTATTGTCTCTAATGGATCTTCTATTGTTTGACTGTTAAATGTGTCTATTAGTTCTGTGCTGTCATCATCATTATTATTGTCATATGCTGATATATTTAGAGATAAATATGAGTTAAGTGGCATATGTTTTTGTCTGTTTGACGTTTTAATTGCTGTTATTAACTGTCTTTCTATACACATGTTTGCAAATGTTTTAAAAGTATTATTTTTGCTTTCATCATATGTTTTTATTGCTTTATAAAGTCCTATCATTCCTTCTTGAATGATGTCATCTTTTTCAGCTCCTATCATGAAATATTTTCCTACTTTCATGTGTACTAAATCTTTATATTTGTCTAACATGTATGCTAATGCTTGCTCATCTCCGCTTTTGATTTTTGCAATTGTTTCTTCGTCTGTTAGTTTATTATATTCTATTGAAAAAAATACATTTTCTTGTTGCATATTGTAAAAAATACCTCCAAAAGTGCTTTATATATTAGTATTATATATTTCAAACTTACTAATGTCAAGCAATTTTGGAGGTTTATTTTAATAAATTAGTTATTTAAATTTTCTTTTAACATTCCCCATACATCTTCTGTTTCCATACCTAATTCCCATGATGCTACTCCACCTAAATTATATTCTTTTATTAGAGATACTTTTTCTTTTAGTGAGTCTATATCTTCTATCCACATTTGTTTTGTTTCTCCATCTTCTGTATATTCTACATAGTTTTGCTTTAATTCGTCATCCCATTTTCTTTCTACATCTGATGGAATTACGTCATCAATTTGGTTCATAGGTATTGCTGTCCTTCCATCTACTATTCCATTATTATCTATTGTCCATAATCTTGCATATAATGGAATTGCAAGTACTAGTTTTTCGCTTTCTACTTCATATGTTTCTAAGAATTTTTTTATATTTAATTCTATCCAATTATATCCTGCTGTTGTTCCTGCTTGGTCTGAAGATGCTCCATATTGGTCATATGCCATAAATATTAAGTAATCTGCTACATCTCCTAATACTGTTCTGTCAAAACATAGTGACCATGTGTCTGATCCATCTGGTGCTGTTACATCTACTGATAATACTGCTCCTATTTCTTTTAGTCTTGGCTCTAGTTCTATAATAAATCTTGAGAATAAATCTATATCTTCTTTTTTCATATTTTCAAAATCTATATTTATTCCATCTAAGTTGTATTCCATGCAACCTTCTACTATTTTTTCTATTAGAGCTTGTCTATTATCATAGTGATTCATTATTTCTGATGTTACATCCATCATTCCACTTCCTGCATTTTGCACCATTGCCCATACTTGATATCCATTGCTATGTGCCCAGTCTATATATGATTCTCCTTCTTCTCCTATATTTTCTTCTAGTTCTCCATCTGTATTTAAGTGATAAAATGCTGGTGATACAACATTTATTCCATCTATTGTTGTTCCGCTTCTATCTGGTGCATTTGCAACTTGTGAATAATAATCCCATACTAAATTTACTTTTCCTTCTATAGGTTTTTGTTCTTCTATTTCTTGTCTTGTTACAACTGTATTTGCTAATTTTTTAGATTTTACATATCCTATTTTTCCATTTGCTGTCCTTATTTTAGCATTTTTACCATCATCTGATATTACAATTACATAATCGCCTTTTTTTACTCTGTCTACTGTTTTTGCTATAAAATTTGTTGATGATTTTACTGCTAAATTCCCATTTGCAATTGCTTTTTTTTGCTCTCTTGCTACAGAATCAACTGTGACTATATCTGTATCTGCTATATATTCTATTTCTATTCCATATACATCTTTTAGTTCTGTTATTGGAATAAATATTGAGTCATCTTTTTCTATTGCATGTGCATATGTTGATACTGTAGAACCATTTATTTCTATTTCATTTTCATCAAAACCTATTGTTGCTATTTTATCTTCATATGTTGTTATTATTTTATTGTTTTCTTCATCTTCATATATATATTTGTCAAAAAAGTTTGATAAATCTTGTTTTGATAAGTATATATTGTCTCCGTCTATAAATACATCTTGTTTTAAGTTTCCTGTTACATTTGTATTGTTTATTACTAAATTGGTTGTTTTGTTTTTGCCTAGTATTATGTAATCATTTGCTATATATCCAGCTATACATAATATAATTATTGCAATAATTACTATAAAAATTCTTATAATTGTTTTTTTCTTTTTTTCTACTTCTTCTTTCGACATTCTTTTTGCTTTTTGCTTTACGTGTTTCATATTACTCAAACCTTTCTTGTGTATATTTGTTTTTTTATTACTATATCATAAATTCTTTTTTTGACAACCCCTATTTGTAAATTTATTATTTTTAGTTTGTAAATTTGTTGTTTTTAGTTGGATTTTGTGTTATAACTTACATCTTTATATTTCCATTTTCAATATCTGTTATTATTTTTTCCTTTATTTCTGGTGGCAATAAATTTATATTTTTTATATTTTCTTTTTCTACTAGTTCTGGTATGTATTTTCCAGAATCTTTATATTTTGGGTCATTTGAAAATTCTGGTCCTTGCCCTGTACCAAATTTTCCTGAAACATATTCACATAAATAGAATATTTCTTTTTGGTTAAATTTTGTTGATTTCATTTCATATAATTTTTTTACTATTTTTACTTCAATGCCAAATTCTTCTTTAATTTCTCTTTTTGTTCCTTCTTCTTCTGTTTCTCCTTCTTCTAGACCTCCTCCTGGGATTGTATAATATTCTGGCATTTCAGGTCTTTTTAATACATCTTTTCTATGCATTAGTGCTATTTTTCCATCTATAAATATTATTCCTGCAACTCTTGTTCTTTCCATTTTTTTCACCATATTATCTCAAAAACTTTTAAAATTTTATATTGAGATTATATGATTTCCTCCTTTATAATAATTTAGGTTTTTATATAGGAAATACCTATAACCTTATTTTTAAATGTCTATGTTTTATGTAATTATTAAATCTATTATTTACTATTTTATCTTTCAATTTCTTGTCTAGTATAATCATCTAAAATATTTGCTTTTCCTTGTTTTATTTTCCCCATGATTACTCCATCTTTATCTCTGTATAAATTTGCAAATATCATAATGTTATAATCCTCTTTATCTAGTTGATTTTTAAATTGTTTTAATGTATCTTTTTGTTTTTCTGTAATTGTTTTTGGCATATAAAAAATTCCTTCTTTATATGCTTTTTTTGATGTGCTTTCAGCAAAACCAATATGTCCTAATTTTTGTAATTCAAAAAATATACTATTACTGTCACGCGTCATTGCACTTGCTTGTAATTCTTTTTCGGATTTTAAATTTTGCTCTAGGAACTCCTTTAAATAAAAACAATGTGCTGTGTCATCCTCATCTTTATATATTTTTTCTATAACTCCATTCTTATTTAGTCCATCTACTTCTCTTTTTCCATATATTATTGCTATTTTTAATTTTTCTATTTCTCCCATCTCTCTTTTTTCCATTTTTACTTTCATCCTTGTATAATATATTTAGGTTTTTTAATAAAGGATTTACCTATAAACCTATTGCTAGAATATTTATTTTTTATATTTTTCTTGCAATTTGTATTATATCATTAAATTTTAATTCTTGAAATAACTTTTTTATAAAAACTTGAACTTTTCTCTTGAATTTATTTTAGTTTTAGTATAGTATATATAAGTAAGAAATGTATTACATAGGAGGATAAAAATGCCAAGGAAAACTAAAGAACTAAACGAAGAAAAAGAAATTAAAAAAGTTACTTCAGATGTAACAGATGTAAATTTAAAAGATAATAAAAAAACTAGTAGTAAAACTAAAAAATCTGTTTCTAAATCTACTAAATCAAAAAAAGAATCTAATTCTAAATCTACTAAATTAAAAACAGATAATTCTAAATCTAAATCATCTAAAATAAGCACTTCAAAAAAGAATTCTAATTCAAAAACAACTAAATCTAATAAAAAATCTATGGCTAAATCTAAAAATTTGAATAAAAATTCTAAAGAAGAATCATTTATAAATAATGAATATTATGATTTACCTTATAGATATAATCAAACAGTAGTAAAAGTTTTGGCTCAAACTCCTAATAATTTATTTATATACTGGGATATTTCAGATAGTGATAGAGAAAATCTAAAAAAACAATATGGAGAAAACTTTTTTGAAACTACTTACCCTGTTCTTATTGTTTATAATGATACACTTAATTATCATTTTGAAGTATCTATAAATGATTTTGCTAATAGTTGGTATTTGCATGTTAATGATAGTAAATCTAATTATAGAATTGAATTAGGTAGAAGACCTATTGATTATTATAAATTTAATGAAAATGTTAAGAATACAAATGGAAACATTTCTAATAATATTGATTATATTAAAATTTCTACTTCAAATAATATTGAGGCACCTAATGATAGAATTTTGTTTAATAAAGAACAGAAAATGGTTTACTACAAAAATGTAAAAACTAATGTTGTTAAATCTAAACCTATTACTTCTTTATCATTTATGCATAATATTGGCAAAATTTATAATGTTTATGAATTATATAAACAAATTTATAAAGAAGAAAATATTGAGGATTTATATGATTTGTCTAATCCTTCTTCTGGAAACCCTTCTTCTAATCATCCTTCCTCTGGTTCTTTTAATCATTAGTTTTTAGTAAAGGATTTAAAAAATAAATATAACAAAATAAAAATAATTTAATTTTGGAATTTTAGTAAATTAGTGTTTTGACTTTATTTTATTCTTAGTACATTTTAATCACTAATTTACTTTTTAAAATAACATTGATAAAACAAAAAAATATAATATTTAATTTAATATTTTTAATAATAAAAGTAATATTGATAGGAGATTTTAATAATGCAAGAGAAAAAAGGATATGTAAGTTTTGTATTACATGCACATTTACCTTTTATACATCATCCTGAAAGTGATGATTATTTAGAGGAATCTTGGCTATATGAAGCCATTTCTGAAACATATATACCATTACTTACAAATTTTAAAAAATTAGTTGATGAAGGTGTTGATTTTCGTATTACAATGTCAATGACTCCACCTTTACTTTCAATGCTAGATAATAAATTATTACAAAAAAAATATATAAGATATTTAAAACAACTTATAGAATTATCTGAAAAAGAAATTAAAAGAACTTCTTATGATGAAAGACTTAACAAATTATCACATTATTATTATGATAGATATTCTAATGACTTACATCTTTTTAAAGATGTTTATAAATGTAACTTAATACAAGCTTTTAAACATTTTCAAGATATTGGTGTTTTGGAAATTATAACATGTGGTGCAACTCATGGTTATTTTCCAATTTTATATGTAAATGAAAAAACAGTAAAAGCTCAAATTGGTGTTGGAGTTCAAACATATGAAAGATATTTTGGAAGAAAGCCTCGTGGAATTTGGCTTCCTGAATGTGGTTATGTTCCTGAAGCAGATAAATATCTTAAAGAATTTGGAATAGAATATATTATAACAGAAACACATGGTATTTTATATGCAGACCCTACTCCAGTTTACGGAACATTTGCACCTATTGTTTCTCCAGAAGGTGTTGTTGCTTTTGGTAGAGATATTGAATCATCAAGACAGGTATGGAGTTCTATAAATGGTTATCCTGGTGATTTTAATTATCGTGAGTTTTATCGTGATATTGGATATGATGCTGATTATGATTATATAAAACCATATATTGCTCATAATGGTGTTAGAGTTCATACAGGTATTAAATATTATCGTATAACTGGA
Organism: uncultured Clostridia bacterium; assembly: GCA_904384245.1. GTDB lineage: Bacteria > Bacillota > Clostridia > TANB77 > CAG-508 > CAG-269. Next base: position 17,967 of record CAJFJM010000011.1, on the reverse strand, counting down.
AAAACAGAGTTTAAAGATTATTATAATATACAATGGGCTAAAGATTCAGCAGAAAGACAAGCTGGTCACTTCTTAGATTGTAGAACTAAACAAATAAATAATTTGGCCCAATATATGGACAAGCCCCCTATTATATTATGCCCTTATGATGCTGAATTATATGGACATTGGTGGTATGAAGGTCCATATTGGCTATATATTTTATTTAAGAAAATTTATTATGATGATTGTAGTTTTAAACTTATAACACCATCTGAATACATAGATAAATATCCAGAAATTCAAGTTGCTTCTCCTTGCCGTTCAAGTTGGGGTGCTAATGGATATAGTGAAGTTTGGCTTAACCCTACAAATGATTATGTACATAGACATTTGCATGTTGCAGGTGATAGAATGTGTGAACTTGCAAACACTTATCCAAATAGTAAAGGTTTAAGAAAAAAAGCTTTGAACCAATGTGCAAGAGAATTACTTTTAGCACAAAGTAGTGATTGGCTATTTATTATCACTAATGGTACTATGGTTGATTATGCTAAAAAAAGAATTAAAGACCATATCGGTCGTTTTACAAAATTGTATTACCAAATAAAAAATGATGAAATTGATGAAGAATTTTTGAAGGATATCTCTAAAAAGGATTGTGTCTTCCCTGATATAGATTATATGATTTACGGATGACCGGATGTTAGGGACAGGTCATTTTGTCCGGATTGTGTGAACGTTAGGGACACTCCATAGGGAACAAGGGACGGTCCTTAAAATCCCTCCTACAAGGGAATATGGGGACAGACCTCAAACAGGGAACTGGGGACGGTCCTTAAAATCCCTCCTACAAGGGAATATGGGGGACAGACCTCAAAAAAAATTTAAAACTTTTTTTGAGGTCTGTCCCCCATATTCCCTTGTAGGAGGGATTTTAAGGACCGTCCCTTGTTCCCTATGGAGTGTCCCTAATGTTCCGTTCACCATCACTATTTTTTTCTTTTTGCATATTATAATGTATAAGTTTTTTCTTTTTGTAGATACTAGTAAAGAAGGGAGATTGTTTGATGAAATCAATTTGTATAAAAACCAATAATTCTAATTTACTAGATTATCTATATAATGAATTCAAGTTGATGGATTCTAATTTTGTTTATTTTTCTTGTAATGAATTTAAAAATTTTAAAAATATTATTATACATTATAATGGTGATAATACTAGCGATTTTATTTGTCAAGTTTCTTCTATTCTCTCTTACCTTGTAATAGATGAATTTGAAGAAGATATTTTTAAAAATTTAATTGTTAAAAATTATTTTTATTTTGATAGCTTAGAAAGACAAAAAATTTTAAATTATTGTTTTGATATTTGCTCTGATGATTTTACAAATAACTTTAATAAAAAGTTTAAACTTTTAGTTGATTCTTTTTATAAATATCTTTCAGAAAATAAAGTGCTTATTTTGAGTGGATTTGTTAATTTTCGTCTTGGCAAATATTATAACTTTTTAGAAGATATTGTTGATGAGGCTGTAAATATATTTGTTGTGGAAAAGGAATATTTAGAATTTATTTCTCTTTTGAAAATATATATTTCTTCTCAAAGTTCACAAATTGATACTGTTCATATTATATATTCTGGTGAATCTTCTATTTTGCTTGATGAGAATAAAAATACAATTTCTTTTTCTAAAGATTTACTTAAAACAAAATATTTGTCTGATATATCTTTTTCAAAAAATGATTATATTTTAAATACTCTTCTTAATTTGCTTCCAAAAAAAATATATATTCATTTAGTTAATAATTGTATTGATGAATTTATAAATACTTTATCTCTTATTTTTGAAAATAGAGCTATAATTTGTACAGATTGTGATATTTGTCATTTTTATAAAAATATGGAAATTTCTAAAACTATTCAATAAAGCTGTTTAAAAATTTTTCAAATAATTGCTTGAATTTTTTTGCTAGTGTTAAAACTAGTCAATAAAGTTATTTAAAAATGGACCCGAATTGAGATATAACTCGAGGTCCATTTTTTGTAGTTAAAATAAATCTTCACATTTATAGTCATTTTATTGATGATTTTTATTGTTTTTTAATCTAGTTAAAAGAAAGCAAATTAGATATTGAATTTATTCCTTCTTCTAGCCCTGGATAAATAACTTGCATTAAATTTTCATCTACTGTTATTTTCCATTTTCCGTCTACTTTTGTTAATGTTACAGTTTCTGTAACAGTTTTTGTTCCTATTGTGTCTTTATTTAACTCGTCTAGCAATAGTTGTAATTCTTCATCTTCTGATACATCTTCATTATTTATAAATTTTTGGAACATTGCTTGTATATAGTTCTTAAAAACTGTTTCATAATCTTTGTTTGTTGCTTCTATTTCTATTGTTGCTGTATCATTTTCTTTTTTTACTGATTTTACATCCCATTCTAATGATTCATAAAATGCTTTATCTTTTTCTGAGAATTCTTCACTTCCAGTCATTTCTAAGGCTGATTTTAATGAAATTTCTTCAAAATTGACATATTGATTAACACCTTCTATGTCTCCACTTTTTAAATCTTTAAGCATACTAGTTAATGCTCTCTCTGGAGTTTTCATAGCTAGATATATTAAGGCAATAATTAGTAATAATATTATAGCAATTACAAATATTCTTACTACCATTCCTTTATTTTCTTTTTTTGGTTTTGTTTTTTTATCTTTTTTTACATTTTCTTTTTTTATTTTAGTATTATTTTGATTTGTTTCAATCTTTTTTACTTGTTCAAATTTCTTTTCAGGTTCTTTTTTTGTTTCTTTATTTAATTCTTTATTTTGCTCTTTTGGATTATTATTTTCTGTATTTTTTACTGTTACATCACTTTGTTCTTTTTTTGGTTCTGTTTCTTTTTTTACATTTTCTACTTTCTTTTCATTACTTTGTTCTACTACTTTTTCTTCCTTTTTTTCTGCATTTTGTGTTAAATTTTTTTCTTTATTTTCTTCTGCCATATTTGCTACCTCCCTTTACTTTTTTTACATTTCTATTATATATTAACATTTTTTGTTTTGCAATAATTTTATTATTTTTTGTACTTTTTGTATTCTATTTCTACATAGCTAAATTGATTCCTTGTGCCACTATCTCTTTCATATTTTCAATCAATCCATCAATTTCTTTAGGAGTTACAATCATATTATATTCTCCTATATTTAATGCTTCTTTTACTTCTTCATATTTATCATTTTGCTGTAATCTATTTAAATATTCATTAGATTCTGCTTTTTCTTGTAATCTTTCTATAAATATATCTATTCCTTCTGAAACAAGTGTTGCAAGTTCTACAACTGTTGGAATTCCTATTGCTATTACTGGCACTCCCAGAGTCTTTTGACTTATTTCTTTTCTAGTGTTTCCTACTCCTGCTCCTGGTACTATTCCAGTATCTGAGATTTGTATTGTACTACTAATTCTTTCTATACTTCTTGAGGCTAATGCATCTATTACAATGACTAATTTTGGATTTATATTTTGTACAACTCCTTTTAATATTTCTACAGTTTCTATTCCTGTTGTTCCTAAAACTCCTGGAGATATTGCACTTACCATTCTTGTTCCTTCTTTTACATATTGTGGCATATAATTTATAAAATGTCTTGTTACTTCTATTTCATTTATTGTTTTTGGTCCTAATGCATCTGGGGTTACAGATTCATTTCCAAGTCCTACAACAAGTATTTCTCCTTGTTTGTCTATATGCATTGATATTATGTCTCCTAATTCTTTGGCCAAAACTTCTGATGCTTTGTTTATTTCTTCTTCTTGTGCTATTTTTAAATTTTTTATATCTATTGTTGTATATATACCTTTTGGCTTTCCTATTGCTTTTTCTCCTTCTTCATTTGTAATTTTTACCCTTTCAACTGATAGTTTTTCGTTTATTTGTTCTTTTTGACTTTCTATTCCATTTAATTTTCCTTCTGTTCCTTGAACTTTTTGGTATATGTCTCTTCTTTCTGATGCTAAGTCTGTTCTAAAATTTAACATAAAAAATCCACTCCTTACTTTAAGTAGTATTTGTGGATTTTTTTAATATTATTCAATTATTTACATTTTGTTTGGCATTTCTATTCCTAATAGTCCAGCTCCTATTTTTAATACATTTCCTACTGCATATGTTAAATATATTCTTGCATCTTGAATTTCTTTATCTTCTCCTAATATTTTGTTTTCATTATAAAAATTGCTATAACTTTGTGCTAGTTCTATTAAAAATCTTGCTAAAAATGATGTTTCATTTTTTTCTATAACTTGGTTTAAGATATTATTAAATTGATATAATATTTTTATAATTTTTTGACTTTCTTTATCTTGTAGTTTACTTATGTCTATATGACTAAATTCTGGTATATATCCTGCTTTTTCTAATACACTTTTTGTACGTACATATATATATTGTATATATGGTCCTGTTTCTCCATTAAAGTTTAATACTGTATTCCAGTCAAATATTTGATCTTTTATGAGTGTTGAACATAAGTTATTAAATATTACTGCTCCTATTCCTATTTTCTTTGCATTTTCTTCTTTGTCTTCCATATCTGGATTTTTTTCATTTATAATTTCTAATACTCTTTGTATTGCTTCATTTAATAAGTCATTTACTTTTACTACATTTCCTTCTCTTGTTGACATTCTTCCACTTGGTACTCTTGTCATCCCATATGCTACATGTTTTAAACCATCTGTGTATTTTTTATCTAAATCTAAATATTTTGCTACTTCAAATATTTGTTTAAAATGTAAGTTTTGTTCATATGCTACTACATATATACATTTATCAAAATCATATGTTCTTGCTCTATAAAGAATTGCTGCTAAATCTCTTGTTGCATATATTGATGAACCATTTGATTTACATATAATACATGGTGGCATTCCTTTATCTTCTAAATCTACTATTTTTGCTCCTTGTGATTCTACTAATTTTCCATTTTTCTCTAATATGTCTATTACTTCTTGTGTTTTATCTTGATAAAATGCTTCTCCAGTTAATGAGTCAAATTTTACTCCTAGTAAATCATATGTTTTATAAAACTCTTTTAGGCTTAAGTCTTTAAATTTATTCCATAATTCTACACAATATGTGTCTCCATCTTCTAATTTTTTAAAATTTTCTCTGCATAATTCTAAAACATTTTCATCTTTTTTACATAGATCATTTATTCTAATATAAATTTTTGTTAATTCTTCAATTGGATTTTCTTCTAAATTATATTCTGTTCCCCATCTTTTATATCCTTCTATCATTTTTCCAAATTGTGTTCCATAATCACCTAAGTGGTTTATTCCTATTGTATTATATCCTAAAAATTTATATACCTTGTAAAATGCTGAACCTATTACTGTTGTTCTTAAATGCCCTATATGAAATTCTTTTGCTATATTTGGAGAAGAATATTCTACTATTATATTTTTGTTTTTTTGTTCTTCTGCTCCATATTTTTCTCTTTTTTGGTCTATTTCTTGTAATACTTGTTTTGTAAGTGAATTTGTATTTATAAAAAAGTTTACATATCCTCCTACAACTTCTATTTTATTAAATATTTCTGTGTCTATTTGTATTTTTTCTTTTAGTTCTTGTGCTATTATTTGTGGTGATTTTTTTAATGTTTTTGATAGTTTAAAACATGGAAATGCATAATCTCCATTTTCTGTATTATTTGGGATTTCAATGAATTTTTCTATTTCATTATCTGGCATTTCTACTAAACTTCCTATTTGTTTTGCTATTTGTTCTTTATAATTTATCATCATTTTCTCCTTTTCTGCTTATATAATTCCATGAATCTTTACACATATCTTCTAATGTTTTTTCTGCTTGCCAACCTAATTCTTCTTTTGCTTTTTTAGGTTCTGCATAACATGTTGCAATATCGCCTTCTCTTCTTGGTGCTATTTTGTATGGTACCTTTTTTCCTGTTGCTTTTTCAAATGCTTTTACCATGTCTAAAACACTATATCCTTTTCCTGTTCCTAAATTGTATATATATAATCCTTTTTGCTCTCTGTCTAATTTTTCTAGTGCTTTTACATGTCCTTTTGCTAAGTCTACAACATGTATATAGTCTCTTACTCCTGTTCCATCTGGTGTATTGTAATCATTTCCAAATACTGATAATTCTTTTAATTCTCCATTTGCTACTCTTACTATATATGGCATTAAATTATTTGGTATTCCTTGTGGCTCTTCTCCTATTAGTCCACTTTCATGTGCTCCTACTGGGTTAAAATATCTTAAAATACATATATCCCATGAATTATCTGATGCATATATATCTTTTAATATTTGTTCTATAAATAATTTTGTTGTACCATAAGGGTTTGTTGTTCCTCCTGTTTTAAATTCTTCTGTTATAGGAACTTTTTCTGGTTCTCCATATACTGTTGCAGATGAACTAAAAATGAATTTTTTTACATTGTGCTTTTTCATTGTTTCTAGTAATACTAATGCTCCTGATATGTTGTTTTTATAGTATTCTATTGGTTTTTTTACTGATTCTCCTACTGCTTTGAATCCTGCAAAATTTAGTACTGCTTCTATGTTGTTTTCTTCAAATACATTTTCTAGTTTTTCTTCGTCTAAATAATCCATCTCATAAAATTTAAAATCTTTTCCTGTTATTTTTTTTATTGATTCTAATACTTCTGGTTTACTGTTTGAAAAATTGTCTATTATTATTATTTCTTTTCCTGCATTTAATAATTCAACTGCTGTATGACTTCCTATAAACCCTGCTCCTCCTGGTAATAATACTGCCATATTTATTTCCCCCTTTTTAACTTCATGTTTTTTAATTTTTTCTTTCTATTTCCATTCCGTTTTTTGTATCTTTTACAATATATCCTAAGTCACTTATTTTATCTCTTATTTTATCTGATTCTTCCCAATTTTTTTCTTCTCTTGCTTTTGTTCTTTGTTCTACTAATTTTAATATTTCTTCTGGTATTTCTTCTGATGATTTTTCTTCTTTTTCAATTTTTATTCCTAGGACTTTATCAAATTTTAATAAAAGTTTTGCTATTTCTTTATTTTTCTTTTCATATTTTACAGCTTCCCAAACATAACTCATTGCGAGTGGCATATTCATGTCATCATTAATTGCTTTATGAAAATTTTCTTCTATACTGGCTATTTTTTTCTTATCGCTTTCATCTAATATATCTTTTCCATTTAAATGGATTTGATATCCGTTTCTTAATCTTTCTAAAGATTTTGATGTTGCTTCAATTCCTTCCCAAGTAAAATTCAACTTGTTTCTATAACTAGCTGTGTAGCAAAATAATTTATATACTAATGGGTCATATCCTTTTTCTTTTATGTCTCTTATTAAGTATACATTACCTAAGCTTTTTGACATTTTTCCACCATTTATTAATAAATATTCACCATGTATCCAATAATTTGCTGGTATTTTGCCACATATTCCTTTGCTTTGTGCTATTTCATTTTCATGATGAGTTGGTATTAAATCTATCCCTCCTGTATGTATGTCAAATTGCTCTCCTAAATGTTTTCTTGACATTGCTGAACATTCTATATGCCATCCTGGATAACTTGGTCCCCATGGACTATCCCATTTCATTATATGATTTTCTGGTGCTTTTATCCATAATGCAAAATCATATGGATTCCTTTTTTCCTTATCTTCTTCAATTCTTACTGCAGTTTTTTGCTCTTCTAAGTTTACATTTGATAAAACAGGATATTTATCTAATTTTGATACGTCAAAATATATTGCTGTTGAAGTTTCATAAGCATATCCTTTTTTCACTAGTTCTTTTACATATTCTAACATTTCTGCTATGTAATCAGTTGCTTTACATATTATCTCTGGCATTTCAATATTTAAATCTTTTAAGTCTTCAAAGAATAATTGGGTATAATGTTTGGCTATTTCTTGTGGAGTTTTGTGTTCTTCTCTTGCTGATTTTATCATTTTATCTTCACCTTCATCTCCATCAGAAACTAAATGACCTACATCTGTTATATTCATTACCTGTTTTACTTTATATCCGTTATATTCTAACATTCTTCTTAAAACGTCTTGAAAAATATTAGTTCTTGCATTTCCGATTGTTGCATCTTTATATACTGTTGGCCCACATGAATATATCTTTACTTCTCCTTCTTTTAATGGAATAAATTTTTCCTTTGTTTTTGTTAGTGTATTTGTAAAATATATGTTCAAAATATTTCCTCCTATTTTAATTGTTCGAATAAGAGGAGATAATAATATATCTTATATCTCCTCAATATATTCTTATCAAATTTATTAATTTTAATATAGAGTTAGATCTATGTTTCATTTTTTTCTGTGTTTGTATTGGTATTGGTATTATTATTTGAGCCTGTATTTGTATTGGTATTAGTATTTGTATTGTTTTCTGGTTTTGTTTCATTTTTTCCCGTATTTGCGTTTCCAGTACTATTTTCCCCACTTGTTGAATTGCTTGTTGAATTTGTTGTATTGGTTGTATTTGTTGTATTCTCTGCAGGTTTTTTTGTTTCTTCTGGTTTTGTATGAATAGTACATGTTTCTGAAACTTTAGCACTACCTACTGCTGATGATCTGTTTATTGGTTTCCATAGTCCTAGTTCTTCTTTTGGCACTACTCCTCCGAAGCTTTGACTTTTTGTAGAAGGGCAATATTCTGTTGCTAATTTTCCTGACTCTGTACATATTTTTTGTACTCCGTGTCCTTCACATGTTTCTGGTAAATTGTCTGGTGTGAATACTTCTGTTGATGTACTTGTGCAACTTGATGTTGCTATACATCCTGTTGTTTTACATATTGTTTTTTCTACAAGTCCTGTTGGTTTATTAAAGTTTGCATTTGGTAAATCTTTATGAATATCTTTCATTATAGTTGACCAAATTAGTCCTGCTGGGTTTGTTCCTGTCCATTTTACTTCTTCATTATTATCATATCCAAACCAACATGCTGCTGCATAATATGGTGTCATTCCTGCAAGCCATCTATCATAGTTGTCATCTGTTGTTCCTGTTTTTGCACATGTTTCCATTCCTGGTATTGCACAGTATGTTGCTGTACCATTTGATGCTGTTACTGGTTGTTCTGTTATAAGTCTTGTTATATATGCATTTTGTTCTGATATTACTCTTTCTGTTTTTTGGTTTGGTGTTAATACAACATTTCCACTAGAATCTGTTACTTTTGTGTAGAATGTTGGTTCTATATATACACCATCATTTGCAATTGTTGCATATGCTGCTGCCATTTCTAATGGACTTATTCCATCTGTTATTCCACCTATTGCAAGTGATAATACACTATCATTTAGACCTTGTTTATCTTTTTCTGGGTCTTCTCCTGATTTTGTAAGTGAGCTAATTCCCATTTTTCTTAAATAATCTATTGATGTGTTTGGTGTTAATTCTCTCATAATTTTTACTGCTGGTATGTTTTTAGATAGTGCTATAAATTCTTTTATATTTAATGGCCTATTTGTTTCTTTTCCATACTCATCTCTTGGCTTATATCCATTAAAATCTGTCCATACGTCATCATATACTGTTGATATTGTTATTACTTTTTCTTCAAGTCCTGGGGCTATATCTGCTATTGGTTTTATAGCTGAACCTGGTTGTCTTACCATTTGTGTAGCTCTATTCCATCCTGTTGCACTTTGGTCTGCTCCTAATTCTCCACCTACTGCTACTACTTGACCTGTTTTATAATCTATTATTGCCATTCCTGCTTGTGTATGATCATTTTTTAAAGTTCCATCTGCATTTTTATCTTTTCCTGAAACTTGATATTTTGCATTTGAAAATTCTTGTTCTACTCTAGCTTGAATTGTTGGGTCTTCTGTTGAATATATTGTTAGTCCACTACTATATACATATTTTTCGGCAAATTCTCTTGATACACCTTTTTCTTCCATTACTTGTTCTACTACTTGATTTACTGCTGCTGATGTGTGGTATGAATATGTTCCTCCTGTTGCTATCTCTCCTTTTGTGAAAGCTAGCCCTGCTTCTACTTCTGCAACTGCTTGGCTATATTCGTTTTCGTCTGTTATATATCCTTGGTCTTTCATTTCTGCAAGTACTGTTAGAGTCTTTTTCCTTATGCTTTCTTTTAATTCTTCTTGGTCTTTGCTTTCATCATAAGGATTGTATGAGTTTGGTGAACTATTTATTCCTGCCATAAATGCACATTGTGCTAAACTTAGATCTTTTGCACTTTTTCCAAAGTAATATTGAGCTCCTAATTCTACTCCATGTAAGTTATCTCCACCTACAAATAGTATGTTTAAATATAGTTCTAGAATTTGGTCTTTTGATATCATTCTTTCTACTTGATATGCTTTTGCCCATTCTCTTACTTTACGCATTATTCCTGCAAGTCCTGATGTTTCATCATCTTGGGTTATATTTTTTACTAATTGCTGTGTTATTGTACTTCCTCCATATGATGAACTTCCTTTAAATACTGTATTAAATATAGCTCCTGCTGTTCTCCATATATCTACTCCACTATGTTCATAAAATCTTTTATCTTCTATTGCTATATATGCTTTTGGTAAATATGGTGACATTTCATCTAATGTTACTACTTTTCTTTTTTCATCACTACTTAAATTTGCAATTACATTTCCGTTTTTGTCTAATACTACTGAGTTTGCTACTCCTATTATTAACTCATCTTTGCTTATTTTAAAATCATCACCAAATAGTCCAAAAAATACTGCTGCTATTATTCCTGCTCCTATTACACATAATAGTAAAACTAATACTATTATTATTTTTATTGCAATTGATAATTTAGGGTGTTTGTCTGACCATTTTTGCTTTTTATTATTTTTTTTGCCTGATTGTTTTTTTGTTGTTTGGTCTTCTTTATTTTTTCTTAATGCCTTAGGTATGTTTTCTTCTTCGTCATTTATTGGTCTTTTTGAGCTATTTTTATTTACTTTTCTTACATTTGCTTTTCTTTTTTGACTATGTTTAATATTTCTATTATTTCTGCTATTATCTGGCATTTTATTACCTCCTTGTCAATTTTTTTATGACAACGCTATTATATTATATTTTGCATAAAAAATAAAGCTTTTTTTGTTATTTTATTTGTTAATTATTTATTAATTATTGATATATCTTAAGTAATTGTAATATTGTAAAAGTTATTTCCTATTTAATACCTCTTTTCTATATCAATTACTTTTATTAGTATATTGCATTTTGTAAATATAATTTCTCTATCATTACTTTGTCTTTTTCTATTTTTTCTCTTATATATCTATATGGTTGCTCATAGTAAAACTTTGACTCATAAATTGCTTTTGCATAAAATTTTTCATTTTCTTGGTTATATTGAATTATATTATTATTTTTTATTTCATAGTCTTGTATTACTTTTCCATCATATCTTTTTTTGTTTATTTTTAATTTTCCTGGTATATTTATTATTATTGCTTTTTCATATATATTATATTGATTTATTAACTCTTTTGGAAAATCAAAATTTATTATTATTTTTGCTCTTGATAAACTTTTTTTCTTGTTATTCATTACTGTTATATATACTCCTTGCTCTTCATATATTTGTTCTTCTATTTTTTTTAGTTTATCTATATGGTTTGTGATTACTGTTATAGATTTGTATTTTTTTGCAAAGTTTTTTATATTTTCTATTGCAATATCTGTTAAATCATTTACTAGTATATACATATTTGTTTCTTCTTGTTTCCAATTCTCTTTTTTTAGTATGTATTCTGAAATTTCTGGTATTAACATTTTGTATAACCATTTTCCGGTTATATTTATGTAATTTTCTTGTTCTAATATATTTATATATTTTTTATTTTCGGCTATTATTTTACTTGCTACGGTTTTTTTACTGCTACTTCGTTTTAATATTTTTAAAGTTTTTTTGGCTAGTTGTTTTTGCTTTTTTTCTGTTAGATTTTTTCCCTCTGTTGGTAATATTATTTTGTTTCCTTCTATTTTTATTTTGCATAGTAATTTTTCTATTATAGAAGGCTTGTCATTTTCTTGGATATAGAACATAAAAACACCTCACTTACTTAAATATATGTGTGGTGTTTTGGATTTATTCTATTTTTGTAAAGACTGTTTATTATTTCTTTTTTACTTCTTTTTCATTTGTTTTTTACTTTTTTTACTTTCAAAATAGAACTTTATATATATTTTATTTGGTTTTTTGTTTTATAATTATAAGATTATATCTCTTTTATTGAGGTTTTTGCTTTATAATTTATAAGATTATATCTCTTTTTAATTTTTTTTCTTTTAATGTTCCTGTTCCTATAAAATTATTATTGGTGTATATTTTATATATTCCATCTTTTTTTTGCTCTGTAAGATTCACTCCATTTAAGAATAATTGTAATCTTTTTTCGTTTAAATTTATTGTTTCTTTATCTTTAAAAAATTCTTCTAATGTTATAATATTTTTTTCTAATACATTATATGGATTTTCTGCATTTAAAATTTCTTCTAATGTAATACTATTTTCAATAGAAAATTCTCCTGCCTTTAATCTTATTAAATTTTCCATATATCCTATTGTTCCTAGCTTTTTTGCAATATCTTCACATAAACTTCTTATATATGTTCCTTTACTACAATTTACTGTATATTCTATTATTTTGTTTTCTTTGTCTATATTATTTAAGTCTATATTATATATTTCTATTTGTCTTGGTTTTATTTCTACTTCTTGTCCTTTTCTTGCATATTCATATAGTTTTTTTCCATTTACTTTTATTGCTGAATATATTGGTGGTATTTGTTCTTGCTTTCCTTTCATTGAATTTATTGCTTGGAGTATTTTTTGTTCATTTAATATTTCAGGGCTAATTTCTGTTTTTTCTATTATATTTCCTTCTGAATCTGCTGTGTCTGTTTTTATTCCTAATTTTAATTTTACTTTATATATTTTGTCATGGTTTATTAGATATTTTGAACATTGTGTTGCTTTTCCTATTAGTATTGGTAATACTCCTTGTGCCATTGGGTCTAGTGTTCCTGTGTGCCCTACTTTTTCTTTTGATATTCTTTTTATTTTGTGTACTATGTCGTGTGATGTGTATCCTTGTTTTTTGTTTATTATTATTATTCCATTCATTGTTTTTGCTCCTTATTGGCTTTTGGTATAAAATATTAAAAAATCGTCAAACTTTATAATTTGACGATTTTGCTTTTGGTGCGGATGAAGGGACTCGAACCCCCACGCCGTTGGCACTGGTTCCTAAGACCAGCGCGTCTACCAGTTCCGCCACATCCGCATTTACTAACAATAAATATAATAACATTTATCATATTTATTGTCAAGTATTTTTTACTAACTTTTTCATTATATTGGAAAAATTGACTTTTATCTTTACCCTATATAAATTTTTCCGTATACAACAAGAAAAATGTCCTTTAAAAAGACCTGCGTGAGCCATGCTAGTGTAGCTTCACTACTTTTCTTATAATATCCTCATCAATTCTTTTTATAAAGTTTATTATTATATTTTCTCTATCAAATTCTTTATATAATTCTTTTTTTAAAGATGTTGCAATATTAGCTACATCTTCTGGAAAACTTGTTTCGTTTACATTAAAACCTATACTAATATATAATGCTTTTACATTTTTTCCTGCTATTTTAGTCTCTACTAATATTCCACAAATCTTTTTTCCATTTAAAAATAGGTCATTTGGCTCTTTTAATAATAAATCAACATTAAACATTTCTTTAATTTCTTTTTGTATGCTTTTTGCTATATCTATTGTTATATTTTCTATTTTTTCAATATTACAATTTGGAAAGATAATAATTGTCATTGCTATATTTTTTTCATTTCCTGTGTGCCATTTTTTTCCTTTTGTTCCTATTCCTGCTGTTTGCTCATCTGTTAATATGATTTTATAATTATTTTTTTTGCTGATTTCTAAGTTTATGGCATATGTATGTGTTGATTGGATTTTGTTATGATATTCTATATTGTAATTTGTTTTTGTAGTTAAAGCTTTTTTTATATATTCGATGTCCATTAGTTCCCTTTCTTTTAATCCCTTTTTTCTTTTTTATACTGCATATTTTAGAATTGCCTTTTTTTGTAATGGTACTATACCTAAATAAATTGCTGTTAATCCAATTTCTAAAATTGCAAGATATGTATATAACTTTGTTTTTGTTTCGTTAATTATTTTTTCTTTTTCTATTTCATAAATTGCTATTTCATCTTCATCATAAATATATTTCATATATTTTTCTGCTAAAGCTATTTGTGCGTTTGAATTGATAGCTTTTTCGACTGTTTGATTGACTTTTGAAAAATTTATTATTGCTGTTAATATGCATATTATAACTGTAAAAATTATAAGATTTTTCATAACTGTTTTTACATTGTTTTTTTCTATTAGCCTATTTCTAAATGTTGTTGCTATACTACATCTCCATATTAAAAATCCTATTATTCCTTGTAAAATAATTGTGATTATAGCTAATACTATGTAATTTTCTGAGATTTTGTTTGCTATGTTAGAATATAATATATTATATAATATTCCAAATACTATTCCATATAAAATAAAACCTCCTATTAGTTCTCCTGTAATTTTTCTTACTGTTGCTATTTGTTTGTTTTCCATATAAAACTCCCCTTTTTTTCATAAATTTATACAAAATTCTACTTTATTCTAGCATAACTTTATAAATTTGTATACTATTTTTTGTATCTTATTTTTTAATTTGTTTTTCTTATATTTTTAGTTAGAAAATTATTTCAATATATTCTTTTATATCTTCTGCAATCTATTTTTCCTTTTAAATAATTAACTATTTTTTGTCCTTTTATTATATCCTCTTTTTGTGCTTTAGTAAGATTCTTTATTTGATATTCTAATTTACAGGCTAAAGATTTATCTTTACTTTTCCATGCTGCTTCAAGCTTAACAGCATTGTGTGATTTGGTATATTTTGCTCCGTTTTTATTTTTTGATAAATGGTCAGCTATTCTTTTTTCTAGATTGTTTGTCATACCTGTATATATTGAATTGTCTGAACATCTTAGCATATATGTATAGTACATGTTATTTCTTCCTTGCCTTTCCACTTTCATTCAAAACTTTTAGTGCTTTATCTCCATATTTGTATACATCTGCACAAGCACCTTTGCCTATTTTTTTATAATGTACTTAAAAATTCTGGAGTAAATTTCATGTTTTATTATTCTCCTTTTAATATCTTCCTTTACTTTTGTTTTATAATTAAATTTTATTTTATACTCTTACTCTAGATAAGTCAAATTTTCGTGCTAATAGTAACAAAATTAATTTATTTTCATTTAATCTCATTTATATTAAATGTTTTTATTATTTCATCTAATTCTTTATTCTCATGCCAATCAGATTTGGAACAATCTCCAAATTTAATTGTATGTAAAATTGTATTTGGAAACATATAAATATTATGTGGAACCATTGGTTGAGAAATAAAAAATTCACCTTCTTCATATTTTTTTATATTTACTTTATTGTTTATAAGTTCAACAAAAATAATCGTTCCTTTTTGAACCAAATATAATTCTTTTATTGTTGTATGATAATGACTATTCTGCCAACCACTATCTAAAGAAGATTCTGTTCTTATATAAGTACTTCCATCTGCTCCTATTAACCTAAATCGTTTTTCACCATTATCCATAATATGATGTTTAGTATTTATTCCATAATCTTTTAACTCATTATTATTTATTTCTTTCATATGATTTCTCCTTGTATTTTGTTAAAAATATTGGCAATATTTATATTGCTTGATTGTGTTGTTGTTTCATCTAACATAGAAAACCCATCATAAATTAACTTTATATTTAAAAGAAACTCTTAAAAAATGAGCCATAAATTTAAAACAACTTTTATCATAAGCATCTAAAATTCTTAAAACGCCAGATCCAATATTTTCAATTAAATCAACATCTTTAAATACTCTAATAAGTTCTTTGTTTCTTGGAGCAGTAACTCCTTCCAAAAATTCTTCTTGTGATAGTTCTTGTGGTAAACCATCTGCAGATGTAATTTCAATTCTATCAGAATATAATTCTACAATTGGAGAATTCCCATAAGAATAATCATTACGTACCACAGCATTTATAACTGCTTCTTTTAAAGATGCTTTATCTATCATTTCTACTTCTTTTCTACCTTTAACCTTTATATTCTATTTTAGCATAAACAGTATTTTCTACATCAAGTCTATCTAATATCCTTTTAGTTGCGGTAATTATACAACGATATCCATATTCTTGATTTTCTACTAAAATAGAAAATGGTATGCCGTATAGAACAATAAAGGAATATTGATATGGAATTTGAAGATTTAAAAAAAGAAATAGAAAATATAAAAGTTAAATGAAAAAACCCCACGAATGAGTGGGGAAAACTTATGCGTTTTTTTAGGGTTTCTTATTCGAACTGGTGCGTGCCTGCAAATTCCTCGCGCCCGATTCTATATCCCTTGAAGTTACTTTCATCACTTACCAGAAATACATCTCCTTCTTCGAGATTGCAGGGCGTTTCGGGCTCCCATTCATTGTAACAAACTGTTACACCGGCAGAAATCATTTCTGCTGTAATCACGATTACGCGACGTCCCGATTCACCGGGTGCAATTGCCGGACGGATTTCAGATGCAACGTCGAGCAACGGTTTCAGCTCCGCCATCTGCTCTTTTGACAGCTTGGAAAGATCGTACGGCTTCCTAAGAAGCTTTTCGATTTTGTCTTCGCCCGGAGCATAGATGTCGTACTTACCGTCGATCAAGACTTTGCCGTCGATCACACGAACCACAACAGTCCTATCATCATCATAGGTGCAGCCCTGAGGTGCTTCCTTAGTGACGATGACGGTTTTGCCATCAACGTTGTGCCAGATGACATCTTTGAGGTCGCCGAGATCTTTTACAAGACCTAAACCGATGGTAATAACCTCGATTTTACGAGCTCCAACAATAGTACCCATTTCGAAAATTTTTGCATTTGCCATTTTTATTTCCTCCTGTTTTTTTATTTTTTTGTTAATAAATGGCTACCAACCCTTTTTTAGACCAAATGAATACTTAATGGCCTTTAATCAAAGAATTGATAAATTAATTATACCATATTTTACATAATATTGCAAATTTGACGGACATTTTTCTGCTTTTTGGCTTATCTGGAATTGTCATTTGTAATTTGCCTTCTTTTAACAATGATTTTAAGTAATCATACATAAATGTTGGTCTATGTTTTAATCCAATATATTCCATAATTTCTTTTACACTTTTTGGCTCTTTGCAAAATTCTAAAATCAAATTAATTTTATCTTCTTTCTTGTTCGGTTATCTTGTTCGGTTTAACTTGTTCGGTATCATATTTAAAAGGATTTTCTCTATATTTAAAAGATACTCTTAAAAAATGATTCATAAATTTAAAACAACTTTTATCATAAGCATCTAAAATCCTTAAGACTCCAGAGCCAATGTTTTCAATTAAATCTACATCTTTAAATACTCTAATAAGTTCTTTGTTTGTATTTTCTGCATCAAGTCTATCTAATATCCTTTGAGTTGCGGTAATTATACAACGATACCCATATTCTTGATTTTCTACTAAATCCATTTTATTAGTACCTAAATATTTTACAAGTTTTATTGAAACATTATTTTCATCTGCTAATAAAAATGCATTATAATTGTATTTGCCCTCACTTGTTGATAAATCAAGATTTTGTAAAAAGTTATCATTTAATTTTAATCCATGTTCTTCATAATAAATTTTTAGTTGATTAAATGTTAATTCTTGTCTTTGCGAGTCAATTTCTTTTAATGTATTTTTAATCCTTTTGGAATACATATCATCAATCATTCTTTCTGTCATTCTTTCTTTGCTACTACCAACTCTAATATAA
>CAJFJM010000010.1 GCA_904384245.1 uncultured Clostridia bacterium | reverse complement strand
GTCATATGTAAATGGAAATATAGTAACAACAGGAAAGATACAAAGTTGTAATACAATAGAAGAATTACAAAAAATCCTAACAGAAGGAGAAGGATTTTACCCAATAGGAGATAGAATAAACAACTATGGCTATCAGGGAAGTTTTGATGGAAATAATTTTGAAATAAAAAATTTATATATAAATAGAAGTGAAAATATTGGACTATTTGCTAATATAGAGAGTAATTCTGGCAATTGTACAAAAATAAAAAATATAAAAATTAGTGGAAACATAATAGGAAATTCTTCTGGAGCAATTGCAGGAAGAATATATGCACCTGCAGAAAACATTCAAATAATAAATTGTATAAGCAAAACAAACCTTGATGGCAATATTGTAGGAGGAATAGTAGGTTTAAAAGCTAGTAGCGAGAAAGATTTAATAATATCAGATTGTAAGAATTATGGAAATATAAATGGAGGAGTTGCAGGAGGAATAATAGGATATGCTCAAAAAAATGTAAATGTATATAATTGTTATAATCAAGGAAATATAATAGGAAAAACGATACAAAATCAAGATAATGACACAGGAGGAATTATAGGAGCTGGAAATAAAATAAAAATTATAAATTCATATAACAAAGGTGGAATTAAATCAGATAAACAAGTTGGAGGAATAATAGGATATGCGGGATGGTATGATACTACAATAGAAAACTGTTATAATATAGGTACAATATCTGGAGAAGATAAAGGAGCAATAGGAGGAAAGTTATTTTTATCAAATGACATAGTGGAAACCAAAAATTGTTTCTATTTAAACAAAAATATATCAATTGGAATAGGATATATTCATGGGGGAAATGAAGAAAAAGAAGATGTAACAGGAATGAACGAAAACGAGTTAAAATCAAATGAAACTTTAACAAAATTAAACGATTATGTTAAAGAAAATTCAGCAAATCAAGAAATAGAACTAAAGAATTGGAAAATAGGAGATGATGGATATCCAACATTTGCTGAAGATTAAACAAGAGATTTATAAAAAAATTAAAAAATATAATTAAAATAAAAAAGAAAACATTCTTTAAATAAACAAAAAATAATTATTTAAAGAATGTTTTTTCTTTAAAAAGAGAAATTTAAAACCTTAAACTTCTAGAACAAAGCCAACGTGAACGAAAATGAGTGTCCCAAACGTTCATTGGTTTTCGGACAAAATGGAGTGTCCCCAACATCCGGAACATCTGGTGACATAAAAGTTCACACAAAAATTCTCTGATTTTATTGTAAAAAAAAACAATTAATGTTATAAATATTTTAGAGATAAAAAACATCCAATAAAATAGGAGAAAAAAATGAGAGAAAAAGTAGATATATTGCTTGCAACATATAAAAGTAATGTCAATTATCTAAAAAAACAAATAGACAGTATATTAAATCAAACATATGAAAATATTTGTCTAATTATAAGTGATGATAATTCACAAGATGAAGAACTAAAAAAAGTATTAGAAGAATATGCAGAAAAAGATCACAGAATCCAATTATATTTTCAAGAAAAAAATATAGGATATATAAAAAATTTTGGATTTTTATTAGAAAAATCAACATCAGAATACATAATGTATAGTGACCATGATGATATTTGGTATCCAGAAAAAGTGGAAAAAAGCTTAAAAGAACTAGTAGAAGAAGATGTTGATTTAGTATATGTTAATTGTAGGCAAATAGACCAAAATGACACAGTCATAAAAAAGAGTTATTTTAAATATAAAAATATGCCACTAATATATGGAAAAAGCAAACTTGCAATATCAAGATGTATAGGTATAGGCTGTTCCCAAATATTTACAAAAAATGTAAAAGACAAAATGATACCATTTAAAGAAAGCGTAATGGCACATGATTGGCTTGCAGCATTTATTGCAAATGAACAAAAAGGACTAGCATATATAGAAGAACCACTATTTTGCTACAGATTACATACAGATAATGTATTTGGTGGAAGAAATTTAAACCAAAATTTAGCAAAATGGAAAGAAAAAAATGGAAAATCATATAAAAGCTACTTAAAATATAGAAAAGAAGATGTAATAGATAAAGCATATTTAAATGGAGCAAAAATGTGCCTAGACTATGCAAAAAAACAAACAACAAAACAGTTTTTAAATAAAATAATAAACTACTATATAAAATTAGAAAAATCAAAGTATATAAATTTGAATTTATTTCAATATTTTAAATATTTATCAGGACATAATTTAGCCAAAAAAATGATAAAAGAAATAATGATATTCCATTTTCCAATATTTGGATATCTTGTATTCAGATTTAGATAAAAATACAATGAATGAAAAATAAATGGTTTATAGACATAACCATAAAAGTCTAAATAAATATAAAGGAATGGGAATTATGAATAAAAAAATTTCAAATCAAATCTTAATAATTTTAGTACTAATATGTGGTCTTTTACTAGGAATGATAGAAAGTAATGAAGCCACAGACTATAACACAAATAATATTAAAGTAACATACTATTCACATATTCAAGATTATGGATGGGAAGAAGAATACTCAAAAACAGATGGAGAACAATCTGGAACAACAGGGCAAAATAAAAAGTTAGAATCAATTAAAATCAAGCTAGAAAATGCTCCACAAAATGCAAAAATAGAATATCAAGCACATATTGAAAATATAGGATGGCAAAACTGGGGAACTGACAATTCACAAGCTGGAACAACAGGTAAAAACTTAAGAATGGAAGCAATAAGAATACGTTTAGTAAACCTAGAAGATTATACTGTACGTTATCGTGCACATGTACAAGATATAGGATGGCAAGATTGGGTAGAAGATGGAGAAGTTGCAGGAACAACAGGAAGATGTCTAAAAATAGAAGCAATAGAAATAGAAATCGTGCCAAAAGAAGCAAAATCAAATATTAAATTTAATAATGAAATAAATAATAAAACATACTATAGTGAAGGAATACAAGAACAAGGAACATATTCAACTAACCTAGAAAATAGTAGTTTATCAATGTATATTGATGGAAAAGACTATACAAAAAATTTAACAGTTAAAGAAATAACAAATACAGAAGAACAAATAAAAATAGGAAATGGACTAAAATCATATAATTTTAATGTAAATTTAACAGATTTAAACAATATAGAAAATGGTAAACATACATTAAAATTAGAATTAACAAACAAAGATAAAACTGTAGAAATAGGAAAAATAGAAAAAACTATAAATATAGATAAAACAACACCACATATCATATATTCTACACATGTTGAAAATATAGGTTGGCAATCAGAAGTTCAAGACGGAAAAACAGCAGGAACAACAGGAAGAAACTTAAAATTAGAAGCAATAAAAATAAATACAAAAAATTTACCAGAAGGTGTAAACATACAATATCAAACACATGTACAAGATATAGGATGGCAAAACTATGTAAAAAATGGAGCAATAGCAGGAACAACAGGAAGAAATTTAAAAGTAGAAGCAATAAAAATACAATTAACAGGAACAAATGATTATTCAGTAGAATATCGTGCACATGTACAAGATGTAGGATGGCAAGATTGGGTTAAAGATGGAAAACAAGCAGGAACAACAGGAAGAAACCTAAAATTAGAAGCAATAGAAATAAGAATAGTCCCAAAAGTGCCAGAAGCAACAGTTAATATTGAAACAGAACTAAAAAACAAAACATTCTATTCAGATGGAATATCAGTAAAAGGTTGGTATTTAGCTAATATTTCAAATACAAAATTAAATATAAAATTAGATGGAGAAAATATAGACAAATACGTAAAACAAACAACAAGAGAAGATGTATATAAAAATAACGAAAATTTTGGAGGAAAAGCTAATAATCCAACACCAGGGTTCCAAATAACAGTACCAAAAGAATATATAAATAATTTAGAAAATGGAACTCATAAATTAGAAGTAACAATATATAAAAATGATGGAACAACAGTAATTAAAAATGAACAATATGAAATAAAACTAGATAAAACAAGCTTACATCTTAAATATAGTGTACATATGCAAGATATAGGATGGGAAAACAATTTTTATGAAGGCGAAACAGCAGGAAATACAGATAAAGCAACAAAAATAGAAGCACTAAAAATAGAAGAAATAAACTTTCCAAAAGATATAAGTATCCAATATCAATCACATGTACAAGACATAGGTTGGGAAACAACATGGAAAAAATCAGGAGAACAATCAGGAACAACTGGTCAAAATAAAAAAGTAGAAGCAGTAAGAATAAAATTAGTAGGAACAGAAGACTATTCAATTGCATATAGAGCATATGTTGATGGAATGGGATGGCAAGACTGGGCATATGATGGAGAATATGCAGGAACAGTTGGAGAAAATTTAAAATTAAAAGCAATAGAAATAAAAATAGTACCAAAACAAACAGAAACAAAAATAAATATCTGTTTAGATAAACCAACAGGAACTATAACAAATGAAACTAATACAATATCTGGATGGTATCTAACAAATACAGAAAATACAAGTTTAAAAATATATATAGACAATTCTCAAATTACAAGTACTATAAATAGAAAAGCAAGAAGAGATGTGCTAAACAGAATAAAAGGATATGGTGGAGACTTAACAAATAAAACACCAGGATTTAGTGTAGATGTAAACTTTGCAAACTATTCATTAGGAACACATACTATAAAAATCGAAGTATTAGATAGCAAAGGAATAGTACTAAAAAAACTTGAACAAACTATAACAGTAAAAGACAAAATTGTAATAAAAACAGGAACATATGGAATAAGTGGATTAAAATCAAAAGGAGATTCTAGAGGAGCAGAACTAACATATTATCAATACGGTTCAGGGCCAAATGTATTTTTTGCAACATTCTGTGTACACGGATTTGAAGATGCATGGGCAAAAGATGGAACAGAATTAGTACTAATTGCAAATGAATTTTGGAATAGATTACAATCAATGCATGATGAAAATCTAGCAGAAAAATGGACTATATTTATAATTCCAGAAGTAAATCCAGACGGAAGAAGAGAAGGTTATACAAATAATGGACCAGGAAGAACAACACTATATAGTAAAGCACCAGGAAATAAAGGTATAGATATAAACAGAAACTGGTCAACAGGATTTAATATTTTAACATCAGATAGAAATTATACAGGAACTCAACCCTTCCAAGCATATGAATCTATGTATTTAAGAGATTTCTTATTAAGCCATAAATCAGCAAGTGGTCAAACAGTATTAGTAGATTTACATGGATGGACACAACAACTAATAGGTGATAGTGATATTAGAAATTATTATAGAGTACAATTCCCAGAAAACATTGATACACCAACATATGGACCAGGATATATGATAAATTGGGCAAGAACTAATTTAGGAGCTAATGGAAGAGCAGCAAAAGCAGCACTTATAGAATTACCAACATATATTAGAAACTCAGAAGATATTAAGAGTCATAACATTACAGAAAGATATATTAGTGCTACACTTTCAATGTTAAATGGTATAGTTTAATTTTTAGTAGTATTTTTAGTTAGTGTTTAGACTACTCTACATATGTGAATTATTTAAATGAATTGATAAAAAACAATGTTATGAATTAAAAACATTTAATTTGATTATATAAATTAGTAGAGCTAGTTGAAAGGAAATGATAATTATGAAAAAAAGCACAAAAATAGTTATAGGAGTTGCTATAGTCTTAGTTGTATGCTTATTTATAATTTTAGCAGTAAATATATTTAATAAAGACGACCAAGTAGCAGACAATTCTAATTTTGTAAATAATTATACAAATATAGATAAGGAAAATGAAATAAGCTATCAAAACAGTGCAACAGTAGAAGAACTAAAAGAAGAAACAGGACTAACAGGTGACGAATCTATATATCAAATTGATACAGAATATGATGGTAGAAAAACATTAAATGTAAAAGCAGATATACAATACAAAGTAGCTTTAGCTGGAATTTTAACAGGAGAAATGCCTGAATATAATAATATAGACCAAATAATATCACAAACACCAATCGAAAAAAATGGAATGTGGATTGACAAAAATATCCAAGATAAATTTTTAAATATGCTAGGCGAAGTAACAAAATCAGAGTATGAAATAAATAGTAATGGATATTTAAGCATAAAAAATGGAAATAACCAAAATGACAATGACAAAAAAATAGAAAGTCTAATAAATGGACAAAATAAATACATAATAACAATAACAGATAAATACTATCAATTAGACACAGTAACAGGAGAAGTAGTAGAATTTCCATTTGAACAATTAGACAATTATCAAACATTTGATATTGTTAGAAACACAGATAATAGTAATATTATTTGCATTACAAGCAATAAAAATAATAGATTAACTAATAAAGAAATAATGCAAGATGTGATAGATAATATATAAATATTTTATCACAATAAAATGTGATAAAAAATTAAAAAGAATTTATCAAAATAGTAAACCTAATAGAAAAGTTTAAAATACTTCTATTAGGTTTATTTTGATATAAAAATTATATTATGACTTCTCTTTGAGGCTTCTCTACAAAAATAAGGCAGTAAATTGAAAAAAAGAGGTATTTAAGTATTGTTATTTTTTCTTCATAACAATTGACAAAAGCATAAATTAAATATAGAATGTATGATGAATTTAAACGCAAAAAATAGGAGTGAAAAAGATAAATGGAATTTATAAAAACAGTATGGAAAAACAGAAAATTAGTATGGGGATTAGGAAAAAATGATTTCAGAAATAGATTTGCGAGTACAAGTTTAGGAAGTATATGGGGATTTCTACAACCATTTATATTCATGGTAACATATGTAATAGTATTTCAATTTATACTAAAAACACCAGCACCAGGAGATTATCCTTATGCAGTATGGTTTTTGCCAGGACTAGCAATGTGGTTATGTTTAAATGACACAATAGTAAGTGCTAGTAACTCAATAAGAGCATATAGTTATTTAGTAAAAAAAGTAGTATTTCCAGTAGATACAATTCCAATTATATCAATAATATCAAGTAGTTTTGTATCAATATTTTTGATTTTAATATCAATAGTAGTCAGTGCAATATATGGATTTTTACCAAATGTACTAATGCTAATATACATACTATTTTCAGCATACTGCTTTATAATAGCATTTACAAGACTTACATCTGCAATAACAACATTGGTACCAGACTTTTCTAATTTACTTGGAATTTTAATGCAACTATTTTTCTGGTTCACACCAATAATCTGGAATTTAGGAATGTTAAGTGGTCATGAAACAATATTAACACTTGTACAATGTATACCATTTACATATTTAGTAACAGGAATAAGAGATGTATTTTTAGGTGGAGACATGATAACTCAAAGCTATGGATTATACACAATAGTATTTTGGGTAATAACAATACTAATTTTCTTATGGGGAAATTACATATTTAAAAAGAACAAAAAGGATTTTGCAGACGTGTTGTAAAAAATATAAACCATAAATTAGACAATAAAAATTAGCAAAGAAATACAACAATAAAAAATCAAAATACAAAATAAATGAAAGGAACAAGAATGAATACTCAAAAAGAACAAATAGATATTCTACTTGCAACATATAATGGTGAAAAATACTTAAAAGAATTGCTAGATAGCATATTAAACCAAACATATAAAAATATAAGGTTAATAATATCAGATGACTGTTCAAAAGACAATACAAGAGAAATTCTAAAAGAATATTCAAAAAAAGATTCAAGAATAGTATTATATGCCCAAGAACATAATTTAGGTTATGTAAAAAATTTTGAATTTTTGCTAAAAAAAGTAGAAAGCAATTTATATATGTTGTCAGACCAAGATGATGTATGGCTACCAGAAAAAGTAGAAAAATCAGTACAAAAACTTAAGGCAGAAGATGCAGACTTAGTATTTGGAGATTTAGAAGTAGTAGACAAAGATTTAAAAACAATATATCCATCATTTAATGACTTCATGTTACTTTCAAGAAAAATAGAAAAATATATAAAAAGTTATAAATTAAACTATTTATATAATTGTATAACAGGATGTACAGTACTTGCTAAAAGTAAATTCATTCCAAAAATTTTACCAATACCTACAAATTCCAAATATTTTATACATGACCATTGGATAGGAATTATAATGAGTACATATGGAAAAGTTGCATATATGCCAGAAAAATATATAAAATATCGTCAACATGGAGATAATCAAGTAGGAACAGATAAAATATCACATAAATTTACAAAATTAACACAAGTAAGAGAATTATTCATAAATGTAAAACTAGGAGTTTTTGGGACATATGTAGAAAACAATGATAGATTTCCAAAAGAAATACAAGAACTAAACCAAAAAGCATTTGACTATTTTAATATGATAAAAGACAAGAAAAATTTCAACTTTAAAAATTGGAAAATTTTTCATGAATTATATAAAACAGAAACAAAAATGTATTATATAGAAAACTTTATAATAATGAATATGCCACTAATAGGAAAAGGATTATTTAAGATTAGACTAATAGCATTAAAAATAGCAGGGAAAAGATAAAAGCTACTTAGAATTCAACATAACTTAAACAAAAAGAAAATTATTGAATAAATAAGTAATAAGAAAAGTAGCAAAGCTACACTATCATGGCTAACGCGTGTCGTTTTAAAGGGTACAAAGTATTGTGTACGGAAAAAGAGAATTAAATTAAAAGAATAATACAGGAATAAAAACGAGGAGGACAAAATGGATAATGATGTTGCAATAAAAATAGAACATTTATACAAAAACTACAAAATGTTTGCAAGAAAAAAAGATAGATTTCTAGAAACAATCTTACCACATTATCAAAAACATGGTGAATTTAGTGCAATAAATGATTTAAATCTAGAAATAAAAAAAGGAGAAGTTTTAGGAATATTAGGAAAAAATGGAGCAGGAAAATCAACTCTTTTAAAAATGATAACAGGAGTAGTAACACCAACTTCAGGAACAATAAAAGTAAATGGAAAAATAAGTTCATTACTAGAACTTGGAACAGCATTTAATATGGAATTAACAGGAGTAGAAAATATATATCAACATGGACAAGTAATGGGACTTACACATGATGAAATAAAAGCAAAAGAACAAGAAATAATAGATTTTGCAGACATAGGAGACCATCTAATACAACCAGTAAAAACATATTCATCAGGAATGTTTGCAAGACTAGCTTTTGCATGTGCAATAAATGTAAATCCAGACATTTTAATAGTAGATGAAGTTTTATCAGTAGGAGATATGGCATTTCAATTAAAATGTTTCAAAAAATTTGAAGAATTTAAAAAACAAGGAAAAACAATCCTTTTTGTAACACATAATGTAGCAGATGTAATAAGAAATTGTAATCGTTCAATTATTATAGCAAATGGAAGAAAAATATTTGACGGAGATGTAAAAACAGGTGTAGACAAATACAAAAAAATAATAGTTGGAATAGAAGATGAAGAAATACAAAAAGACAATATAGAAATGATAAAAAATGAAGAACAAAAAGCAGAAAACACAAATGAAGAAAATACAAATCAAGAAAATGGAAATCAAAACAATGCAAATGTCGAAAATGTAAATCAAGATAACACAAATGGAGAGAGTAAAAATCAAGAAAATATAAATCAAGACAATACAAATAATTTAGAAAATGAACCAAAAATAAACTTAAACAAAGAAAATAATACAACAAATACTCACAAAAATGACAACCAAACATGGAAAGAACATTTTATGCAAAATCCAGATTTGTTAACATATGGAAACGGACAAGCAGAAATAATAGACTATGGTATATTTGACGATAACGGAAACTATCAAACAACAATAAACAACAATCAAGAATATACAGTAAAAATGAAAGTAGAATTCAATGAAGAAATAGATGAGCCAATATTTGCACTTTCTATAAAAGATTTTAAAGGATTAGAACTTGGAGGAGTAAACACCCGAGCATATAAAAAAATAACAGGTTTATATGAAAAAGGAGATACAGTAATAGTAGAATTTAAACAAACATTTCCTCTAGCACCAGAAAGATACACACTATCATTTGGATGCACAAAAATAACACATAATGGAGATTTAGAAGTCTTTGATAGAAAATATGATGCATTATTTGTAGAAATAATAGCATTTAGAGATTGTCTAGGACTAATTGATTTAAAAAGTGAAATAAATATAACAAAAGAATAGAAAAATATAATGCATGAATAAATTAAAAAGAAATATAAAAAGACAATAATGCATTTAGAGATAAAAAGAGATATAAAAAGAAAAAATGTACAATACATAAAAAATAGAAAAAGAAATAAAACGAAAGGATAAAAATAGATGAAAGTAAATTATGATTTCTATACAGGAAATGACACATATTGTGATGGAGATACAGAAAAAGATGTAATTTCATATTTAAAAGAATATGGAGAGACAGGTTTTCAAGAAGTATTTAAAAAAGATATTAGATGGCCAGTATATTACCATATCACACCACTTAGAAAAAATATTTTAAAATGGTATAATTTCAAAGAAAATGCAGAAGTTTTGGAAATTGGTGCAGGTATGGGAGCAATAACAAATATACTTTGTGAAAAAGCAACTCATGTCACAGCAGTAGAACTTTCAAAACAGAGAGCATCAGCAATTATAGAAAGATGTCAAAATAAAGATAATTTAGAGCTAATATTAGGAAATTTTAATGACATAAAATTTGATAAAAAATTTGACTATATAACTTTAATAGGTGTACTTGAATATGCACCTTTATATACAAATTCAAATAATCCTTTTAAAAGCTTTTTAGATTATATAAAAACATTATTAAAAGAAGATGGAAAATTGCTAATTGCGATTGAAAATCAGTTAGGATTAAAATATTTTACTGGTGCACCAGAAGATCATACAGGTAAAATTTTTGATGGAATTATGGGTTATGAAAATAAGAATGGAATAAGAACTTTTGGAAAAAAAGAATTAACTAATATACTTGAAAATAGTGGATTTAATTATACTAAATTTTATTATCCTTTACCTGATTATAAACTACCAACAAAAATTTTCTCAGATGAATATATGCCAACAGAAGAAATAATAAGCGAATATAGCCCTTATGTTTCTAATGATAATTTGGGAGTGCTATTTGATGAGAAAAAAGTTTTTTGTGAAATTATAAAAAATGGAATGTTTCAAGATATGGCAAATTCTTTCTTTGTGGAGGCTTCTGGTAATGAATTTTGTACAGATATTGATTTACAAAAGGAAAATGAGAATTTGTATAAAATTGATGAGACAGAAAAGAAGTTTTTTGATGAACATTATTCTGTAAAAAACCAGAATGAGGTACAAGATTTTGAAAATTCTAATAGAGAAGATATACAAAATGTTGTGCAAAATAGTAAAAGTAATGATGATGTTAATAAGTCTTTGGTTGATGAAAATAAAAGACTTCAAGAGGAATTGAATAGGATGGCTAATTCTTGGTCTTGGAAGATAACTAAGCCTGTGCGTGATTTTAGGACCAAATATAAGAATATTGATAATTAGTACGGCTTTTAAGATAACGTGTTTTTTTAGAGATTGTAGGTGTTTTTAAATAAAAATTGTATGTTCAGTGAGGTTAGGGCCGTTCCAAATGATATATTATAATTTTTTATTTGAAAAACACTCCATAGCAGGGTCGTTTGAAAACCTAACTGGTTGCTCACGCATGGAGGTCTAGGTACGGTTTTCAAGCTAACGCGGGTCTTAGGGAACTGTCGGTCTTTTCAAATAAAAAATTATAATATATCATTTGGAACTACTCTATAGGAGTGAATTAATAGTTTGTATTAAAAAGTTAGTAGGAAAGGATGTAATAAAAAATGAAACAATTATTTACTTCAGAAGCGGTGTCTATTGGGCATCCAGACCATGTTTGTGATATGATTTCAGATAGTGTTTTAGATGCTTGTTTGGCTCAAGACCAAGATTCAAGGGTTGCTTGTGAGACTATGGCTAAAGATGATTTTGTTATTTTGTCAGGGGAGATTACTACAAAGGCTGTTGTTAATGTTGAACAAATTGCTAAAGATACTATTAAAAATATTGGATATACATATACTCCAAGAGTTTTAAATTTGCTTAGTAGACAGTCTCCTGATATTGCTCAAGGTGTAGATGTTGGAGGTGCTGGTGACCAGGGGATTATGTTTGGCTATGCTAATACAGAGACTGATGAGTATATGCCTCTTGCTATTACTATGGCACATGAGTTGGTTATGCGTGCAACTGCTTTAAGAAAATCTAAGGATTTTAAGTGGGCTGGTCCAGATATGAAGTCACAAGTTACATTAGAATATGATGAGAATAAAAATGCTAGAGTTCATACAATGCTAATGTCTGTACAACATTTAGAAGAATATAATGAAAAAGAGTTTAAACAGTTTATAAAAGAACAGATAATGGATAAAATAGCTAAAAAACATAATTTGAATACAGATTTTAAAGTGCTTATAAATCCAACTGGTAAATTTGTTATAGGTGGACCAGAAGGAGATGCGGGTTTGACAGGAAGAAAGATTATTGTTGATACATATGGAGGTTATGCACCACATGGTGGAGGTGCTTTTTCTGGAAAAGATCCTACAAAAGTAGATAGGTCTGCAGCATATATGGCAAGATATTTGGCAAAAAATATCGTGGCATCAGGAGTTGCAAAGGAATGCTTAATTCAGCTTTCTTATGCAATAGGTGTTAAACAACCAATATCAATTTTTGTTGATTGTAAAGGTACAAATGTAGTAGATGAGCAAAAAATCATAGATACAATTTATAAAAATTTTGATTTATCTCCTTTTGGTATAATTACAAAATTAGATTTGAAAAAACCAATATATTCTCAAACTTGTAATGGAGGACATTTTGGAAGAAGATTCATAGATGAAGAAAAAAGAATTGAATGCACATGGGAAAAACTAGATAGTGTAGAGATTTTTAAAAGTTTATTAAAATAGTATAAAGAATAATATAAGTAAAAAGAATAATATCAATAAAATCATTAAATTTTTTGTGAAAATGATATGCTAGATTTTAATTACAAGTTGTATTAAAATAAGAAAAGTATCAAAAAGGTTTATAGGTAAATCCTTTATTAAAAAACCTAAATATATTATACAAGGAATGTAATCCTATGAATTTAAACTTGGATTTTTATAAAGAAAATGAAGAAGATATATCACAAGAAGAAAAAACTTTTATAGATACAAAATTAAAAAATATTGATTTTGAAAAAGATTGTATAAGCATAATAAAAAATGAACCTACACTAGAAAATATTTTGACACTATCAGAGATAAGAGAAAATATTTTATCATGGTATCCTTTTAAAGAAAATACTTCAATATTAGAAATAGGTGCAAACCTAGGAGAAATTACAGGATTATTTTGTCAAAAAGCAAAAAAAGTTGTTGCAATAGAAGAATCTAAAACAAAAGCAGAAATAATCGCAAAAAGACATCAAAATAAACAAAATCTAGAAATAATGGTTGGTGATTTAAACAATATAAAAATTGAAGAAAAATTCGATTACATTATCTTAATAGGATATTTAGAAAATAAAAAGGTAGATTTTAAACAAACATTAAATATAGCAAAATCACTATTAGATGAAAATGGTACAATTCTTTTAGCTTTAGATAATAAATTAGGAATGAAATATTTTTCAAAAACTGATAGTACAGGAATAACAATTTCAAACCCAGTAAACAAACAGTTTATAAATTTAAATAAAATATATGAATATTTAAAAGAACTAGATTTAAGTAATATAAAAACATATTATCCAATGCCAGACTATAAATTAACAAATGTAATATTTACAGACCAAAGACCATTATCAAAAAATGATTTATCAAGAAATGTAACATATAACAATAATGACACAATATTATTTTTTGATGAAAATACAGCATATAGAGAGTTACTAGACATAAAAGAAAATATATCAAAAAACTTTGTTAACTCATATTTATTAGAAATTAGTAACAAAGAAATTAACAATAAAATAAAATTTATATCATTTTCAAACATGAGAAAACATGAATACAAAATAAAAACAATAATGGATGATGAATATGTATATAAATATCCTTCAAATAATGAAAGTAAAAAACATATAGAAGAAACCAAAGAAAATATAGAAATAATTAAAGAATCAAATTTAAAAACATTAGATGACTATAACGAAAATGGAATAATAAGTAAATTTTCTAAAGAGAAAACACTTGATGAAATAATTATAGAAGTATTTAAAAACAACCAAAAAGATGAAGCAATTGATTTAATGAAAAGATTTAAAAATGAAATTAAAGAAAAATTAAAACCAGGAGACATTGAAAAAAATGTATTTGATAAATATGAAATAAAATATAATAAAGAAGATTTATTATCAATGTATTTTGTGAAAGATGGATTATGGGATTTAATATTTCAAAATTGCTTTTTTATAAACCAAGAATTCTATTTTTATGATCAAGAATGGAAAGAAGAAAATTTGCCAATAGATTTTATAATGTATAGAGCAGTAAAATACTTTGGAAGATTAAAAAAATATATTTCAGATGAAGATTTATATAAAATTTTAGAAATAGATAAAGGAAAAATAAAATTATTTGATGAACTAGATGATAAAATACAAGAAAAAATACGAAGTGAATATATGTGGAAATTAACAAAACAAGGAAAAAATGCAACAGAATTAAAAACAGATATATTAACTTTAAATCATCAAATAAATCTACTAAACATAGAAAAAGCAAAAAATGAACAACAAATATCAGAAAAAGAACAAATAATTGCACAAAAAGACCAAGAAATACAAGGATTAAAAAATCAATTAAATGCAATATATAATTCAACATCATGGAAAATTACAAAACCACTAAGAAATATAAAAAAAATAACAAAGTTAGATAAATTAGATTAAAAAGTTGATATACTTACTTATAATAAAAATATCAAAAAAGATAATATCTTAAAAATAATAAGGTTTGTCATTAAAAAAACATAATAAGATTTTTGCAAATTAAATAAAAAAGAAAGAATACTATAAAAAAGAAAGAAATAATGAAAGGATTTATAAAAATGAGTATGAGATTAAGAGATAGACTTTTTCCAGAAGGAAATAAAATTAGAACTATATTAAGAAAAATAAACGTATTTTTACACGCACTAAAACCTAGTAATATAAAGAAAATATTAAAAACAATAAAAGAAAAAGGATTTAAAGAAGCATGGAATGTAATTACAAATAAAGTAGAAAATGGAACAACTCTTACACCATATCAAATTTGGGCACAATTAAATGACCCTACAGAAGAAGAGTTAGAAAAACAAAGACAAACAAAATTTGAATATAATCCTAAAATCAGTATATTAGTTCCAATGTATAACACACCTGTTAATTTCTTTGAAGAATTAGTAGAATATCTAATTAATCAAACATACAAAAACTGGGAACTATGTTTAGCAGATGGAAGTCCAAGTAAAAATGAAGAAATAGAAAAAATATGCAAAAAAGATAATAGAATAAAATACAATTATACAGGTAAAAACCTAGGAATATCAGGAAATACAAATGAAGCACTAAAAATGGCAACAGGTGATTATATAGGACTTTTAGACCATGATGATTTATTATCAGTAAATGCATTATATGAAATAGTAAAAGCAGTAAATGAAGATAAATCAATAGAATTTATATATACAGATGAAGATAAAATAACAACAATGGACAAGCCAAGATTTGATCCATATTTTAAATCAGATTTTGCAATAGACACATTAAGAGCAAATAATTATATTTGTCACTTCAGTGTATTTAGAAAAGATTTAATGGAAAAACTAGGAGGTTTCCGTTCAAAATATGATGGAGCACAAGATTATGACATAATAATACGTATGGCAGAAACAGCAAAAAATATAAAACATATTCCAAAAATACTATATCACTGGAGAGTACATGAATTATCAACATCAAAACCAGGAGGAGATGCAAAACCATATGCATTTGAAGCAGGAATAAAAGTATTACAAGACCATTTAGAAAGAGTAGGACTAGAAGGAAAAGTAAATCATGGTGTTACATTAGGAAGTTATAAAATAACATATAAAATAAAAGGAAATCCAAAAGTATCAATAGTAATACCAAACAAAGACTACACATCAACATTAGATGTATGTTTAAAATCAATACAAAAATTGACTACATATAAAAACTATGAAATAGTAATAGTAGAAAATAACAGCACAGAGCCAGAAACATTTGAATACTACAAAAAAATTGATGGAAAAAACAATGTAAGAGTTGTATATTTCCCAGGAAAAGAATTCAATTACTCAGCAATAATAAATTATGGCGTAAAACAAACAACAGGAGAATATGTAATACAGCTAAATAATGATACAGAAATAATGACAAAAGACTGGATAGAAGAAATGTTAGGATTTGCACAAAGAGAAGATGTAGGAGCAGTTGGAGTAGAATTATACTACCCAGACAAAACGGTACAACATGCAGGTATAATAATAGGAATAGGAGGAGTAGCAGGACATGTATTCAGAAACTTACCATACAATACACACGGATACTTCTCTAAAGATTCAACTATTCAAAACCTAAGTGCTGTAACAGCAGCATGTATAATGACCAAAAAAAGTATATATGAAGAAGTAGGATACATGGATGAAGGATTTAAAGTAGCATTTAATGATGTAGACTTTTGCCTAAAAATAAGACAAACAGGAAAGCTAATTGTATATAATCCATATGCAAAACTATGGCACTACGAATCAAAAAGCAGAGGATATGAAGACACCCAAGAAAAAAGAGAAAGATTCAAAGGAGAAATAGACAGATTCCATGAAAAATGGGGAGAATTCCTAGAAAAAGGAGACCCATACTACAACATAAACCTAAGACTAGACTCAGACCAATATGCAATAAAACAAGAAAAAGTTCGGAGAATAAACCAAGGAGATTCCGGATGATAGGGACAGGCCATTTTGTCCGGAAGAAGCAGGTGAACATTAGGGACACGCCAAATCATTCACATTAACCGGACAAAATGGAGTGTCCCCAATGTCCGGAGCGAATGTCCGGACCCAGAAGAGAGGAGAAGAGATGAAAGAGAAACTAGATAGTGCAATAAATGTAGTAAAAAAAATATTTGATTGGATATTTAAATATAGATATTGGATAGCAATAATTATTTTTATATTATGCATAATATTTGAACTAAGTGGCTCATCAATAGGAGCATGGGGAACTTTTATTCAAACAGACCAGACAGATGATGGAGTTATATTTGGAAAATCAAGAGAAATTAGAAGTGATGAATGGGCTGTTTTAACACCTATGACATTTTCTCAAAGTTTTGATGGGTTTAATTATTTTAGTAGTATAATTAGAGCAGATAAAACAGATGTTGCTATGGTTTATGCACTTCCTATAATGAATTTTATACAAATATTTAGACCATTTCAATTAGGTTATTTATTTTTAGGAATAGCTAAAGGTTTATCATTTTTCTGGTATGGAAGATTTATAGCACTATTTTTAATAATGATAGAATTATTTATGCTATTAACAAAGAAAAATAAAGTCTTATCTGTAATTGGAGCATTTTTAATTACGCTAGCACCAATAGTACAGTGGTGGTTTGCTGTAAATGGTATAGCAGAGATATTTATATTTGGAGGATTAGCAATAATACTTTTACATAAATATATGAATACAGATAGCTTAAAAAAGAGGTGCTTATATTTATTCTTTTTATACATATGTGCAGGAGGATATTTACTAGTACTTTATCCAGCTTGGCAGATACCAATGTTTTTCATATTCCTAGCAATTGCAATATGGGTAATAGTACAAAATAGAAAAAATTGCAAAATGAATTATAATGATTTTATAAGTATTGGAATAACGATTTTAGCATTTGTACTAACAATGGGGTATATTTTCTACAACTCATTTGATACAATAAAAGCAGTAATGGGAACAGTTTATCCAGGTTCAAGAGCAGAAACAGGTGGAGGAGTAGGGACATATTTCTTCCAATACCCAATGAACATCTTTTTACCATTTAAAGAAGCAGGACTATTAACAAATTTAAGTGAAAGTTCAGTAGTTTTTGGATTATTTCCAATAGGAATAATACTTACATGTATAGTATTATTTAAAGAAAAGAAAAAAGATTTATTACTAATATTGCTTTCAATATTATATATAATATTTTCAGTATGGTGCATATGGGGATTCCCAGAGATACTTGCAAAATTAACACTTTTAAGTAACTCACAAGCTAAAAGAGCATTTTTAGCAGTAGGAGTATTAGATGT
Organism: uncultured Clostridia bacterium; assembly: GCA_904384245.1. Taxonomy (GTDB): domain Bacteria; phylum Bacillota; class Clostridia; order TANB77; family CAG-508; genus CAG-269. The sequence continues at coordinate 6,927 of CAJFJM010000010.1, read as the reverse complement.
ACTTCTTTTAATAAGAAGTTTAAGCTTAATGGAAAAGCCATTAAAAAGAATACCATCAATTATTATTTCTGTAGTTCTTACAATACTAATGGTATTTATGTGTGAAAAAAACAATCATGAATATGTAACACTAAAAATGGGAATAGCAATGGGAATAATGCTAATATATCTATTCTACATGGCTTTAAGATACAAAGCAAAATATGCTAATATCTGTTTTTCAGCAGGAATTATATTTGTAATGCTAATGTCAGGACTAACTGTAAACCCAGTAAGAAAAGGTGTAGACAATATATATAATAGTAATATAATAAAAAAAGTACAAGAAATAAATAATAATGAAAATGGAATTTGGATTGTAGAAGAATTAGGATTCCCAATAGGAAATTATATTCTAATGGCAGGAGTACCTGTAATAAATTCAAGCAACACATATCCAGATTTAGAAAGATGGCAAAAAATTGATACAGAATCAAAATATGAAGATATATATAATAGATATTCACATATTTCAATAAAAATCAGAAATAATGACAACATGCCAGCAGAAAAATTTGAATTATTAGGACCAGATTATATGAATGTATATCTAACACCAGAAGAGATTAAATCATTAGATGTAAAATATATTTTTACAGTAAATAATTTAGAAGATTACAACACTGATAATATAAAATTTGAAAAAATATATGAATATAATTCTTATAGAATTTATGAATTATTGTCAGAATAAATTTTATAAAATATAAAAAATATAAAAGGGAGAAAAACAACAGTGAAAATATTAAGTAAAATAACAAATAATAAAAATCTAATAACAACATTTATATTTGTAATCATTGGAATAATATACAGTATATACATACACAGTAATATATGCATAAACAATGGGTTCTTAAGCATAAAGTATCAAATATTTTATTGGATACTAGCAATTGCCCTAATTGCAATATTAGGATTTATAGTTTATAAAATATTATCAAAAAAAGAAATAAAAGCACACATCCTTTTTCTAATACTAGCAACAATATTTGGAATATGCTATCTAATTATAGCACCAATATATAATGGTTCAGATGAAGTTGCACATACATATAGAGTATTTGAAGTAGCAACAGGACATATTACAACACCACAAAATGAAGAAGGAACATATATAGAAAAAGACTTACCAAAATCATTTTTAGAATTATCAAAATCAAATAATGAAGATGATTCAATAAAAATACATGATATACCAGAAAAAATATCAATAGGGTTAAATGAAAATGATAAAACAAATATAAATGCAAATACAGGAACAAGTGTATATTCACCAATAATATACTTACCACAAGCAATAGGAATGTTTATAGGATTTTTATTAAACTTGAATCCATTTTTAATAGTAAATTTAGCAAGAATATTTATATTTATAGTATGGATGTTAGTATGTGCATATGCAATAAAAATAATGCCTACAAAAAAAGGATTTTTCCTATTACTTGCTTTATTACCATCTAATTTAACAAGTGCTGTAACATTATCTGCAGATACAATGTTAAATGCATTTGCAATGCTACTAATAGCAAAAGTATTTGAACTAATGTCAAGAGAAGACAATATAACAAAAAAAGATTATGCAATATTATTGATAAGTAGTATAATAATAGGTCAATGTAAAATGGCATATATACCACTTATTGTACTTTGTTTGATAATACCTAGTAAAAGATACAAAAACAAAAAACAATTTGCAATCGGAAGTTCAGTAATTATTATACTAACACTTATATTTTCACTATTATGGTCTACAGAATCAGGAAAATTCTATTCATCAACAGGTGTAGAACAACAAGCATGGATTTTATCTAATCCAATAAATTATATAATAGTAATGTTTAGAACATTTGTAGAATCATTTGATACTCTATTCTATGGAGTAGCAGCAGGAAATTCTTTATATCAAACAAGAGTAGGAGTACCATCTATAATATCTCTAGGAATGATGATATGTTTAATTATGTCATTATTTGTAGAAAAAAATGAAACGAAAATAAAAATATGGAAAAAAGTATTTACAGTAGGAATAATGGGATGTATGGCATTGTTAGTTGTAACAGCAATGTATGTTTCTGCAACAACAATATTAACAGGACAAGTAGGAACAGCAACAATATTAGGATTACAAGGAAGATATTTTATTCCAATAATAATGCTTAGTGTATTTTTAGTTAAAAATAAATATATAAATATGGAGGAAAAATATTTATATGTGCCAAGTATGATTTTTGGATATGCAGTGATATTACATACTTTAGCAACATTTATATAATTATTATATACTAAGAGTGGCTACAAATATTCCAATTACACAAGAAACTAAAAAATAAGCAACTGTTTTAGCCTTCTTTACAATATTCAGAAAATAGAAAATAGGTTTATAGGTAAATCCTCTATTAAAAAACCTAAATATATTATACAAGGAATGAAAAAATTGAAAATACTACTAATAATACCATCATACAATGAAGAAGAAAACATATTAAAAGTATATAAAGAAATCCAAAAATCCAAACAAGATATTGACTATGTATTTATAAATGATGGCTCAACAGACAACTCATTAAAAATTTTTAAAGAAAATAATTTAAACTATATCAATTTAATACATAATCTTGGAATTGGAGGAGCTGTTCAAACAGGATACAAATATGCTCTAGAAAACAATTATGACATAGCAATTCAATTTGATGGAGACGGACAGCATGATATAAACTATGTAGAAACAATATGTAAGCCAATAATAGATGGAGAAGCAGATTTTGTAATAGGTTCAAGATATTTAGATGATACTACAAGTGGATTTAAATCAACATTTATGAGAAGGCTAGGTAAAAATATAATCTCTGTAATGATAAAATGGTTCTGGAAACAAAAAATAACAGATCCAACATCAGGATTTAGAGCAGGGAACAAAGAAGTAATTAAAAACTTTGCAAAAGAATATCCATCAGATTATCCAGAACCAGAAAGTACAGTAACATTATTAAAATTAGGATATAAAGTAACAGAAAGACCAGTAAACATGAAAGAAAGAGAAGCGGGAGAATCATTTGCAAATGCATGGACAAGCTGTTTGTATATGCTAAAAGTATCTCTTGCAATAATTGTAGACAGTATATTTAGAAGAAATGGAGGAAAAAAATAATGCCATTAACACTAAGATTAGCACTTATTGCTATAACACTAATATATATTTTACTAATACTAAGGTCAATTAGAAGAAAAAAGATGAATGTAAGTTTCTCCATTTTTTGGATTATAGCAGGAATTATTCTAATTATATTTGCAATAGTACCAAATATGGTAGAAGCGGTATCTAAAATGCTAGGATTTGAAGCACCATCAAATATGCTATTTGTACTAACAATTTTTATTGCATTTTATTTAATATTTAATTTAACAACAATAATGTCACAAGAAAACAAGAAAAATATATTATTGATACAAGAAGTATCTTTATTAAAGAAAAAAGTAGAAGAATTAGAAGAAAAAATAAATGAGAAAAAACAAGAAGAAAAGTGAAAATATAAAAATAATTAAAGTTAAGATATAATAAAAACAAATAATGTGAAAACTTTTAAGTTATTCTTGTTTTATAAAAAATAATATAAAATAATCTAAAAAATATAAAAATAAAACAATTTACAATAATAAAAAAAACTAATTAAATATAATTTAAATAATAAAGAAGGAAATAATAAAATGGAAAATAATATACAAGAAAATAATTCATCAAAAAATAATCAAACAAAAAAAACTCCAAAATTAACAATAGTAGCATTAGTATATAATTTAGAAAAATATCTCCCAAGATGTTTAGATGCTTTAGTAAACCAAACAATGCAAGATATAGAAATACTATGTGTAGATGATGGCTCAACAGACTCAGCACCACAAATAATAGAAGAATATGCAAAAAAATATCCAGATAAAGTAAAAGCATTTCATAAAGAAAATGGAGGAGAATTTACAACCAGAAATTATGGACTAGAAAGGGCAACAGGAGAATATGTAACATTTGTAGATACAGATGATTATGTAGAAAGCACATGGGCAGAAAAATTGTATAATACTGCAAAAGAATATGATGCAGATATAGCAGTATGTGCATTCGAGAGAATAGATTTAAAAACAGGAAAAGTAGTAGCAACAGATATGACAGGTTTTGGACATACTTGCAAAAAAATAGTTCCAGATGATGATTTTATGGTATTTATAAATCCAGCACCATGGAACAAAGTATATAAAAGAGAAAAAATAAAAGACTTAAGATTTTTACCATTTAGAGGATTTAATGACACAATGTTTTTAGCAAGTTGTTTTACCAAAATAGAAAAAATAGCATTTATACCAGATGTGCTATATCATTATTATTTAAGATATGACTCACAAATACACACAGTAAACAAACAAGATGTAGAAAACTTGAAAAAATATCTATTAGAAGTAAAAGATTTATATATAAAAGAAAATAAATATGACTCAATGAGAAATATTTTAGACTTAATGGCATTTATACACTTAGGAATATCTGTAATGTATAGAGCATCATATGACAAATCAATAAACATAAAACAAATGATAAAAGAAACAATAAAATATTTAGATGAAAATTTTGGTAGTTGGAGAAAAAATCCATTTTTAACATTTAGATATTCAATAAAAAAGGGATTTAAACACATTGGATTATGGGGAATATCAATATTTTACCGTTTGAATTTGCCAATGGTATTTATACATATATATCGTTTTGTAGTAGATAAACTAAAAATTGATATTAAATTTTAACTTAAATAATTTCTAAAAAACACAATAGATGTGATACGAAAATTAGTAATGTAAAAAATAAAAGGAGAAATAAAATATGATTATAGCAATAGAATTTGCCATTATTCTTATAATAATTGCATCTGCAATTACAACAAAATGGAAATTTAAACAAGAAAACTCTATTCTACTTACATTTTTATCAACGGGAATTTTTACATATGTTTTAGGGCTAATAAATTTAATGAAATTCTCAATATATATCATACTAGCATTAACTGTAATTTCAATAATATATTTAATATATGCATTTATAAAAAAGAAAGTCAAAGTAAAAGAAATTATAACACCAGGAACTATAATATATTTTATAACAATATTTGTGGTAACATGGTTTGTAAAAGGCACATTTTATACAGAATGGGACGAATTTTCTCATTGGGGATCAAACTTAAAAGCAATGGTAAGTTATGACTTGTTATGGTCAAACCAAATATATGATGGAGTACATGTTGTATATCCACCATTTGCAGGAATAATAGAATATATAGTATGCAAATTAAATGGAGGCTTTGCAGAAGATGTCTCATATGTTGGGATAACATTTTTTGTAATAACATTACTAATGCCATTTTTAACAAACCTAAAATACAACTGGAAAGATTTTTTAAAAGGATTTTTAATTATATTTGCAGTATATGTTTTTGCATTAAATGTAGGATACACAGTCACAAGCATATACATAGACTATTTATTAACAATGCTATTTTTAGCAGGAATGTATATCTCATTTAGAGATGATGGAAAAGAAGACAAAATACTACTCCTATTAGTCTGTATAGCATTACCATTATTAAAAGACACAGGATTATTGATGTTAGGAATAATTTTAATGCAATTATTCTTTAGAAAAGTAGTATTAAAAATATATAATGACAAAAAACTAACAAAAGAATCAATGAAGATTTTTGGAAAAATAATAATATTATTGCTAATTCCACTTTGTATATATGCAACATGGAAAGTATATTGTAGTGCAAATAATAGATTTTTAGATGACAGACATGACAAAAATGCAATTTCAAATTTTGATGTCAAAGAATATTTAAAAGCAATAACAGTATTAAAAGCAACACCAGGAAAATTACAAGATATAGCAACATCATTTTATTCTGCATTAAATGATATGGGAATAATTTCAAAATATCCATTTAGCACAGTACTACAATTACTAGTTTGTCTAGATTTAATAGGAGTTGCACTATATCATTTTCAAAAAGATGACAAAAAACGAAAAAATATTTTAATTTTATTTATAACAATGAATATAGGATTTTTACTTTATTGTTTACTACTAATGGCAACATTTATGTTTGCATTTACAGAGTTAGAAGGAAGATCCTTAGCAAGTTATGATAGATACATGAAAACATATTTCTTAGCATGGATAGGTTTAGTTATAGGAATAACATCTTGTCAAGCAGGAAAAAAAGGCTTAATCTCAGCAATCATTGCAGTACTAATTGCATTATATGGATGTTCACCAATTCAAATAATTAAGCCAAAAGAAAGAGGAGTAAGTGGAATATCACAAGAAGTTAAAGAAAAAGGAGATATAATAAATAACAATTTAGAAAAGGGAGATAAGGTATATCTAATTTATCAAAATATAGGTGGAGGTTTAGAATATCATCAATTAAGATATTGCATATCACCTATAGTAACAAATCTAATGTATGAATGGAGCTTAGGACCAAAATATTCAGAAGGAGACATTTGGAATTATGATATTTCAAAAGAAGATTTTGAAAAGAAACTTATTGACGAAGAATTTGATTATATTTTTATAGCAAAATCTGATGAACAATTTATAAATATTTATGGAAGTTTGTTTGACTCTTCAATAGACTTAAATGATATAGAAAATAAGATATTTAAAGTTGTGGTTCAAGACGGACATGTTACTTTTAAAAGCTAAAATAAACCGTCTGGAAAAAGAAGTCACTATATATAAAGTTCCGGAAATTTCATTTGAAATGCAACAAAAATTTCATAAAAAAGTAAAAGAACAGTAGACAGGAGTAAGCAAAACTCGTATAATATTTTTGTTCAGAA
>CAJFJM010000009.1 GCA_904384245.1 uncultured Clostridia bacterium | reverse complement strand
ATTTTACTTCATTTGCATTTTCTGTCTTTTCTACTTTACAATTCATATTATTCATCCTTTCCATTTTTTTCAATAGCTTTTATATTATACCATAAAATTAGCATTTTGCAAGGAATTTTTGATATTTTTCAAAAAATACTTGTTTTTTTATTATTTTTGTGTTAGACTAATACGTAGTCAATTTTATTTTTTTAAATAGGAGGTGCTAATCGTCATGGCAAAATGTGCAATTTGTGATAAAACACAAAGTAATGGAAAAAAATTGAGTATAACTCGTTCTCATATTAGTAAAAGAAGTCCTCGTACTTGGAAACCAAATTTGAGAACTGTTAAAGCTGTAATAGATGGTGAAGTTAAAAGAATTCACGTATGTGCAAAATGTTTAAAAAATGGTAAAGTAAAAAGAGCCTAAGCTCTTTTTTTTATTGTATAGGAAATATATCTTACTTTTTATTATTATCCTTTATCTTACTCTTTATTTTTACCCTTTTTTAATCCTTTATTCTAAATATAAATTTCACAAATCCTCTTAAGAATTTTGGAACTTTTTTTACAACTATAGTCATATGTATTCCCTCCTTTTTTTGACTAAATTAACATGCAAGCCACATTATTCCAATACATGCCAATGCTACTCCTATTAAAAATAGCCAACCTGTCACAGGGAGCAATAATACTAATAATATTCCTAAACCTAAACCAATTAGAACTACTCCTATTGTTTTCTTTAAAGCACATAATAACATTTTTACTCCCCCTTTTTTTATTTTTAATATATTATATTATTTTTTTCGTTTTTTGTTACAATTATGGTAACTATCCCGGACATTAGGGACACTCCATTTTGTCCGAAAAATAGGGACACTTCTTTTTGTTCAAAATATGATTATTGACAAATATTTTTGGCACTTTATTTGGGATGATTTATTTTGTCTGAAAGATTTAATAAAAAATAAAGTGAGCCTAAGTTATTAAACAAAAAAGTTTAATAAGAATGGTTCCCTCTTGACTTTAATTAAATTATTTTATATATTAAATATAAAATATATTATAAAAGGACTGTATTTTAATGAATAAAAAAGATGCTGTAGAATTAGTAAAAATATTAAAACAAACTTATCCTGATGCTACTTGTAGCTTGGATTTTAAAAAACCTTTTGAAATGGTAGTTGCTGTTATGCTTTCTGCTCAATGTACTGATGAGAGAGTTAATTTAACAACACCTACTTTATTTAAACGTTGCCCTAATATAGAAGATTATGTTAATATTGATATTAAAGAATTAGAGGATATTATTCATCCTTGTGGATTTTTTAAAAATAAGGCTAAAAACATTAAATTATGTGCTAAACAAGTTTTGGAAAATTTTAATGGTGTTGTGCCTAATAATATGGATGATTTACTTACACTTGCTGGTGTTGGTAGAAAATCTGCTAATGTTATTTTACTTGAAGTTTATGGTATTGCAAATGGAATTGCTGTTGATACACATGCAAAAAGAATTTCAAATTTAATGGGATTATCTAAAGAATCTGATCCTTCTAAAATTGAACAAGATTTAGTTAAAATTTTTCCAAAAGAAACTTTAAAAGACATAAATCATCTTTTTGTATGGCATGGTAGAAATACTTGTATTGCTAGAAAACCTAAATGCGATATTTGTACAGTAAATAAATTTTGTAAATTTTATAACAACTAATTATTTTATTTATATTATAAAAATATTTATATAATAAAACAAGAAACATACATCTCATTCTACTTGTATGTTTTTTGTTTTATTATATATATTATATTTTTGTATATATTTTCTTAATTAGTATATAATATTTATTGAGGTGAGTTTTTTGACAAATATAAATTGTTCATTAAATTGTATTTATCAAAAAGATGGTTTATGTTCTTATAGCAAAATTGAGTCTTCAAATAGCATTAGTAATTCTGAATGTGCATATTTTGTTCCCATGGAAAACTCTGAATCTAAAAAATAAATTATTGTTATCCTTAATTTTTTATATAAAATTGAATTATTTACTACCAGAAATCAACTATTCTCATCTATAAAAAATATTCTAATATTTGTTATTAACAATTTCCTCAACTTATAATTCATTCAATTATATTTTTTTAATCTCACCACTCTTATTTTCCAATTATATCTTCTTATCTTTTCTAGTTTTCAATTATAAATTGACAAAAAAATTTTTTAGTTATATTATTTGTATGAATTAAAATAATATACATAGGAGGGATTTTTTTGAAAACAAAATTTAAATTTTTTATTATTTTTTTATTAAGTTTTATACTTTTTATAGCTCCTTTTGTCTATGCAGAAAATAATGACATTATGCCTATATCTGAAGATTCAAATAGTATCACGAATAACAATACAAACAACCAAACACAAAATTACAAATCGCAAGATTTATACTTATTTGAAAATTCTGTTACTATTGATTATGTGGTAGATGGAAATGCATTTATTTTTGCAAATGATGTTACAATTTCTTCTCAAATTGCTGGAGATGTATTTGTATTTGCTAGAAATATTACTATTGATGAAAACTCTGCTATTTCTGGAAACCTTTTTGCAGTAGCTGATTCAATAGAAATTCAAGGTATTGTATATGATATTTATTCAATGTCTAATAGTCTTACAATAAATAATGGTTATGTTTATAGGGATTTAAAATCTATTACTAATGATTTAAACTTGTATGGAACTATTGGTAGAAATGCTTTTGTAACAGCTTCTTCAATTTCTTTTGCAAATAGTGATAATTCCTTAAGTGGTATGATTTATGGAGATTTTAATTATACTTCAAAAACAGAAACTCAAATTCCTGAAGATGTTGTTTATGGTAGTGTAAATTATACGCCTTTAAAAATAGATACTTCTATAGACTTATCAACATATATCTATTCATTAGGTAATTTCTTAATTATTGTTATTGTTTTATGGGCAATTGGATTATGGTTTAAAAATCAATTTAAGAAATCTGATATATCTGCTAAGAATAAAACTTTATGGATTGTCTTATCTGGAATATTAGGATTTATACTTACTCCTTTAGTAAGTTTAGTTTTACTATTTATTCCTATTACAAATTCAATTTCTTTACTATTACTAAGCATATATTTTATAATACTTGCTATGAGTAAAGCAATATTCACAATAGGATTAAATGAATATATTTGTAAGAAATTAAAAATCAATAATAATATTGGAACATTTGGAATATTGATAATTTCTTCAATTATTGTTTGGGCATTATGTTTGATACCTTATAACATTGGGTCTACAATTAACTTTATTGCAATCATCCTAGGATTTGGTATCTTTATAACATCTATTTGTTGTAATAAAAATTTACCTAAAACAACAGTTGAAAATACTAAAAATAATAAAGAAAACAATCTAGTAGAAAAAGCACAAAAAAATATAGAAGAAGACGCACAAGAAAAAGCTAAAAATAATGAAAGTGACAAATAAAAACTAGCTCCAAACTTATATAAAAAATAAATATTCAATAAACTTTATCTAAAAGACTCATCATAAAAAAATATCCAATAAGTATTATCTAAAAGACTCATCATGATATAATAAAATATCACAATGAGTCTTTTTATATGTCACAATTCATTCTATGTTGCGTTCATGTCCATATTTTTCATAGCCTTATTTTTGTAGAAAAACCTAAAATATAAGTTATACTATAATAATCATTTTATGCCCTTAATTCATCTATTATTACTTTATAATCTTTTGCAACTAATATTGCTGTACCTGCAACTAAAATATTTGCTCCTGCTTCTTTTACTTTTGGTGCTGTTGTTAGGTTTATTCCTCCGTCTGCTTCTATATTTGTTTCTAGGTTATTTTCATCAATATATTTTCTTAAAACTTTAATCTTTTCTACCATATCTGTTAATAATGTTTGTCCACCTTTTCCAGGTTCTACTGTCATTACTAAGACATTATGAATATATGGTAAAAATTCAAATATTTCCTCTACTTTTGTTTCTGGTTTTATGCTTATTCCTACTCTTGAGTTATATTCTTTTATAATATTTATATATTTATTTACTTCTTCTTTATTTTTACATGCTTCATAATGAAAAGTTATAATATTAGGTTCTAAACAAGAAAATTCATCAATTGCTGTTTCTACATCTTCTACCATTAAATGTACATCTAGTGGCAAGTTTGATATTCTTTTTATATATGATGCATATTCAAACATTTTTTTATATGTATTTTTTTCTACAAACTTTCCATCCATTACATCTATGTGAAAATAGTCAGTTTTTGCTTTTTCTAGTGCAAAAAATGTTTTTGATTCTTCTCCCTTTAACACTGATAAAATTGATGTTGAAATTTCTACCATTTTTTTCGTCTCTCCTTTTCTTTTAATTCTTCATATATCTTACAAAATCTCTCATATCTTCCTACATCTATTCTTCCTTCTTCTACTGCTTTTTTTATTCCACAATTTTGCTCTTTGATATGTGTACATCCTATAAATTCACAATTAACTAATTCATTTTGAAATTCTTTAAAATATTTATCTAAGTCTTTACTATCTATTTCTCCTATTTCAAATGTAGAAAAACCAGGTGTATCTGCAATCCATGTATTTTTTTCTATCTCATACATCTTTATAGCTGTTGTTGTATTTTTTCCTCTTTTATTTTTTTTGCTTATTTCTCCTTCTTGAGTAATATCTTCTTTGAAAATACCATTTATTAGTGTTGATTTTCCAACTCCAGAATTTCCAGAAAATGCATTAACTTCATTTTGCATTACTTCTTTTAATTCTTCGATTCCTATTTTTTCTTTTGCATTTGTTTGTAATACTTTATATCCTATTTTTTTATATGTATTTTCTATTTGTGTGAATTCATGTTTTTTATCTAAGTCTATTTTATTTAATATAATTACACTTTTTATATTTAAAAACTCTGCAAATGCTAATTGTTTATCTAACATAAGTAAATCTGGCTTTGGTTCTTTACTTGAAAGCACAAAAATTAGTTGAGTTATATTTGCAAGTTTAGGTCTTTTTATATATACTTTTCTTTCTTCTATTTCTGTAATTACTGCTTTTTTATTTTCTTCATCTACTATTTCAAATTGAACAAAGTCTCCAACAACAGGAGTTATATCATCTTTTTTGAATTTTCCTCTTGCTGTAGCTTCATAAACTTTATTTTCATTTTTTATTTGATATAAGTTTGATATATTTTCTATTATAAATCCTTGCATTTTCTCTCCTTTTTTAGTTAATTGATCAATTAGGAACAGGTATATTTGGGTCATTTTTTGTTTCTGGTCAATTGGGGACGGATACATTTTGACCATTTTCTCTTTTTGGTCATTTTTTTGTTCAACCAGGAGCTGATACACTTTGACCATTTTCCCTTTTTTGATAAATTGGAGACGGGTACATTTTGGCCAAAATGGTCAAAATGTATCCGTCCCCAATTAGCCCTTTCCCTAATTAGTCAGTATCTAATTAGGCATTACAATTATTGAAATGCTATTGTTGTTACATTATTAAAGTTAATATTTTGTGTTCTTACCCAGTTTCCACCATTATCATCTGTTATAGTTAATACTACATCTGCAGTTCCTTTTCCTGAGAATGATGCTGTTTTATTTGTTGTATTTTTATCTATTCCAGAATCACTATATACTGTTGTTCCTCCTACTGTAATAACTATTTTAACTTTTTTACTTACAGTTGTTGTATTTGATGTTGTATTATTTGTCTCTTCAGAATCATTATTTTCTTCTGTATATCCTCCTGTTATTGCTTTAACATTGATTGTTGCTGTTACTGTTTTTGATTCTGCAATTTTATTTACTGTTATTGTAACTGATGTTCCTTCATTTACTGTTGTTCCTGAATTTACACTTTGTTTTAATACTACTCCATTATCTTTTGATGTGTCTTCTTCATATACAACATTTGCAGTTAATCCAAGTCCAGTTATTTTACTCTTAGCATTTGCTTCTGTTTCTCCTATTACACTTACCATTTGAACTTGTTTAATTCCTGTTCCTGTGCTTACATGTATTTTTACTGTATCACCAGCTGATACTTCTGTGTTTGGTTCTGTTTCTTGGCTTACTACATACCCTTCTTTTACAGTTTGACTTGTTTCTTCTACCACTTCTGCTTTTAAATTTGCATCTTCTAATAATTTTATTGCTTCATCTTGTGCCTTTCCTTCTACATTTGGTACTGTTGCTTTTTCCGTTCCTTTACTAACTACAACTGTTACTGTACTTCCTTCTTTTACATTATAATTTTCTACAAATTTAGGATCTTGACTTATAATATAACCTTCTGGCACTTCATTATTATATTCTTCTGCAGATACTTCTAATTTTAATTTTGCACTATCTATTTCATTTTGTGCTTCTTCTTTTGATAATCCAACTAAATTTGGCAATAACACTTCTTTTGGATTTGTTAAATTTAATATTCCAAGTGTTCCTCCAAATGCTACTGTAAATAATAATATAATTCCTATAAATATACTTAAACCTTTATGATTTTTTATAAATCTTTTAAATTTATTATCTTTTTTGCCATCTTTATTATTATTTTTTGCATTCTCTTGTTCTAATGTTTTTATTCTGCTTGTATCTATTTTTTGTGTTGCTGCAGTATAGTCATAATCTCTTTGTTCTACAAAATCTCCTGATGGATTTTTTAATGACATTCTTAAGTCTTCTAACATTTCTGTAGCTGTTTGATATCTTAATTCTGGCTCTTTTTTTAGTGCTTTCATTATTATTTTATTTACCGCTTCTGGAATATTAGGATTTAATTCTATTGGTTCTTGTGGAGTTTCTTGCATATGTTTTAATGCTACAGATACTGGTGTATCTGCATCAAATGGTACTCTTCCTGTTAACATTTCATACATTACCACACCTAAAGAATATAAATCTGATTTTGCATCTGTATATCCCCCCCTTGCATGTTCTGGTGAAAAATAATGTACTGAACCTATTGTTTTCCCAAATGCTGTTATTGTTGAATTAGACACAGCTTTTGCTATTCCAAAATCAGTTACTTTTGCTACACCATCTTCTGTTATAATAATATTATGTGGTTTTATATCTCTATGTATTATATTGTTTCTATGTGCAACCTCTAAAGCAGAAGCAATCTGAATTGCAACATTTATTGACCATTTCCAAGGTAATGGTCCACCTTCTTCTACAATTATTTCTTTTAAAGTTTTTCCTTGTATCAATTCCATTACAATAAAATAAATTCCATTATCTACACCTACATCATAAATTGATACAATATTTGCATGTGTTAACCTTGCTGCTGACTGTGCTTCTGTTTCAAACCTTTTTATAAACTCTTCATCAGTTGTAAATTCATCTCTTAAAACTTTTACTGCCACAAATCTATTAAGCACCATATCTCTTGCTTTATATACAATTGCCATTCCTCCATTACCGACTTTTTGGATTATTTCATATCGGCTCCCTATAACTTTACCTTCTAAATTCATTTTAATCTCTCCTCCATTATGTTTTTAAAGTAGACTGCTAAATGTTTTTAATTACAACTACTGTTATGTTATCATATCCTCCATTGTCATTTGCAAGCTTAACTAGTTCTTTTGGCGCTTGTTCAAAATCTTTTTTTGTAATTCTTAATAAATCTTCTTGTTTTACTAAATTTGTAAGTCCATCAGATGACATAAGTAAAATATCATCTTTTAAAAATCCCTTTACCATTACATCTGGTTCTATAAAAGCATTACATCCGAAGTGCTTTCATTAACATATTTTTTTGTGGATGATGTTCTGCTTCTTCTTTTGTAATAGTTCCATCTTTTACTAATTTTTGTACATAACTATGATCTTGTGTTAGTTTTCTTATAAATTCATTCCTTATTCTATATATTCTGCTATCTCCGATATGTCCAATAAATACTTTATTATTATATATTAAAGCAATTTCTAATGTTGTTCCCATTCCTTCTAGTTCCGGATTTTCTTTAGATTTTTCATACACTACCATATTTGCATATTCCATACTGCTCCCTAATAATTGTATGATACTATCTCTATCTTTAGGAATTTCTTTAAAATTATTTTCTATATAACTCTTTGCTGTTTGAATTGCTAGGCTACTTGCTATTTCTCCGCCTTTATAGCCTCCCATTCCATCAGCTAACATATATAATTGTACTTCATCTAATGAGTTTGAAATGTAATATGAATCTTGATTCATCTCTCTTACTTTGCCTACATCAGATTTAGCATATGCTTTTATCATGTTTTCACCTCTAATATTTAGCTTTATATTTTCTTATTATATTTTATACCACAAGTTATACATTTTTGCAATGATTTTTATTAACATTTTAGATACTTGAAACTATTAGTTGTTACAATTCACAGCCTTATTTATGTAGATTGGAATGCTTGTAGCCCTTCTTAAGATAAAATAAATGAGGAAGCGCGAAGAATGTAGCGAGAGGCTCGTTTGTTTTATCTTTAGAAGGGCTAATGCATTGATTAGAGCCGAAAATTAAAAAATTTATATAATAACTTCTTTTGGCTGGCGGTTAATTTTAGCCGTGAATTGTAACCATTAAAGAGAAGTTATATTATAAATTTTGCATTTAATGTTTGAATTTAATTGTTAATATGATATACTTTCTTTAATCTAAAATCTAAAATTTAAATATTTTTAAAGGAGGAATGTATATGTCTACACCACATAATGAAGCAAATTTAGGTGATATTGCAAAAACTGTTATTATGCCTGGAGACCCTTTACGTGCTAAATATATAGCAGAAAACTTTTTAGAAGATGCTAAATTAGTAAACAAAGTTAGAAATATTTTTGCTTATACTGGAAAATATAATGGAAAAGATATTACTGTTATGGCTTCTGGAATGGGAATGCCTAGTATGGGAATTTATTGCTATGAATTATATAAATTTTACGGAGTTGAAAATATTATTCGTATTGGTTCTTGTGGAGGTTATATCCCTGAATTAAAACTTTTTGATATTATTTTAGCTGATAATGTTTTTTCTGAAAGTAATTTTGCTTTAACTTTAAATAATGACAATTGCCATATTGCATCTAGTGATAAAAGTTTAACTGATACTATTGAAAAAACTGCTATTAAAAATAATATTTCAATACATAGAGGAAATACTGTTTGTACAGATTGTTTTGATATTTATATGACAGATGTTAATAAATTTTTAAAAAGGATTCCAGAAAACTTTAATCCTTTAGGTGCTGAAATGGAAGCTTTTGCTTTATTTTATGTTGCTAAAATGCTTGATAAAAAAGCTGCTTGTTTGATGAGTGTTGTTGATTCTAAATTTATTAAAGATGTTGCAACAAGTGAAGAACGTGAAAAAGGACTTAATACTATGATTAAACTTGCTTTAGATGCGTGTTAAACCGTTTTTATTGTATAGTAATAATTCTAAAATATAATATTAAAATTGCTCTAAACGCATATTAAACTAACAGTTTGCTGTATATACTATATTACAAAATTAAATACAGTTAATTAAAATAATACTGTTACAATTCACGACCTTATTTTTATAGAGAAGCCAGACAAAAGAAGTTATTATATAAATTTTTTAATTTTTGTGTGATTGGAATGCTTGTAGCCCTTCTTAAGATAAAATAAATGAGGAAGCGCGAAGAATGTAGCGCGAAGAATGTAGCGAGAGGCTCGTTTGTTTTATCTTTAGAAGGGCTAGAGCATGTATTGAG
Source organism: uncultured Clostridia bacterium (assembly GCA_904384245.1). Taxonomy (GTDB): domain Bacteria; phylum Bacillota; class Clostridia; order TANB77; family CAG-508; genus CAG-269. The sequence goes on along the minus strand of CAJFJM010000009.1, from coordinate 26,013 downwards.
CCGAAAATTAAAAAATTTATATAATAACTTCTTTTGTCTGGCGGTTTATTTTAGCCGTAAATTGTAACAGTATAATAATATCAATTACAATTACAATCTTAATCTTTACACTGTTATAGCTAAAACTTTATATTTCATTACTCCTGCTGGTGCTGCTACTTCAACAATTTGATTTTTCTTAGCACCAAGTAATGCCATTCCTAATGGTGATTCATTTGATATCTTATTTTCTGCTAAATTAACTTCTGTTGAACCTACTATTGTATATTCTATTTCTTCTTTGAATTCTTCATCATATAGTTTTACTTTATTTCCTATTTGAACTGTTTTTGTATCTATGTCTTTTTCATCTATTATTTTTGCATGTCTTATTTTGTTTTCTAGTTCAACTATTTTTCCTTCATTTTCTGCTTGAGCTGTTTTTGCCTCATCATATTCAGAATTTTCTGATAAGTCTCCAAATCCTAATGCTACTTTTATTCTATCAGCAATTTCTGCTCTTTTTTCTGTTTTTAAATAATTTAATTCTTTTTCTAGATTATCAAATCCTTCTTGTGTTAAGATTACATCCTTTTCTTCCATTGTTCCTTACTCCTTCCTCTGGCTGTTGCCTTGTAAAATATCTTTACTATCTTACGGCACATTTTTCTTTTTGTCAAGGGATTTCTTAAAATTCTATGACATCTTCTTTTGGGATGCAGTTTATTTTAGCTGTAAATTTTAACAAAATAGCCTAAAATAATTATTTTAAAAGTTTTTTACTTCCTTTTAAATAATCATATCCAGAAAAGATTGTTGCTATTGTTTGGATTATCATTAAAAATGTTACTATTGCATTTAAAATAAAATCTCCTCCACTTAGTGTTCCTCTAAAACATTTCCCAAATGCATTCATATCAACGAATGCTAATACAATTGCTATCATTTGTGTTACTGTTTTTAGTTTTCCCCATTTTGACGCAGCTATTACTATTCCGCCTTTTTCTACTGCAATTAATCTATATCCAGATACAATAAATTCCCTTGCTAAAACTATTATTGGTATCCATGCTGGTAATCTACCATCTTCTACTAATAATAACATTGCTGCTAACACTAATATTTTATCAGCTAATGGATCTAAAAATTTTCCAAATGTTGTTACTTGATTTTTACTTCTTGCTATATATCCATCTAATTTGTCTGTTACTGATGCTATTATAAAAATTATATCAACTAATAACCATGTTACAGAAATTCCAAACCACTCTTGCTTTATTCCTAATAATGGTATAATTACTAAAATTGGTACTAAAATTATTCTAAATATTGTTAATTTATTTGCTAAATTCATTTTTATACTATTCCTTTCAATTATCATTTTAGGGATTTTGGGGACAGACTCATTTTTCACTTTTTTTCAAAAAGGGAAAAATGAGTCCGTCCCCAAAATCCCTTTTTATTTTAATAACTCAATTGCTTTTTGCAATTGTGTATCTTGATCTTCTAAAATCTCTAGTACATTTGTTACTGTCTCTGGTAATTCTACTGTTTCATCTGGCTCTATTCCTACTTCATGTATTTTATTTCTGTTTGGTGTTTGGTATTCTTCTGTTGTTATTTTTATTCCACTTCCGTCACTTAATGGTATTATTTGCTGAATTATTCCTTTTCCATAAGTTTTTGTTCCTACTATCTTTGCTTTTCCTAAATCTTTTAATGCTCCTGCTAAGATTTCTGATGCACTTGCTGTATTTTCGTTTGTTAATATTATTGTAGGTATATTTATTGTTACATCATTTTCTGCTTTTATTACTTCTTCATTTCCATCTTTATCAACTTCATATAATAATGGGGTATCTTTTTCTACAAATAAATCTGCTATATCTGTTGCTTGATCTACTAATCCTCCTCCATTATTTCTTAAATCTATTATTAGTGATGTTATTCCTTGATTTTTTAACTCTTCATATTTTGCTTTAAAATCTTCATATGTTGTTTCATCAAATGATGCAAATTGTATATATCCTATATTATTTTCTAGTATTTTTCCTTCTACTGGATTTACTTTTATATTTTGTCTTGTAACTTCAAATTCTAAATTTTCTTCTCCTCTTTTTATTCCTATTTTTACTGTTGTTCCTTCTTTTCCTTTTATTTTATTTGCTACTTCTGACATTTCATCTTTTGTATATTCTTCTCCATCTACTGTTTCTATTATGTCTCCTGATTTTATTCCTACTGTTTCTGCTGGTGAACCTTTCATTGGTGCTAAAACTTTTATCTTTCCATTTTCTTCATCAAATAACATATATATCCCTATTCCAACATAATTTCCTAATGTATCTTCCATATATTCTTTCATTTCTTCTTTTGATATATATTCTGTATATGGGTCTCCTAATCCTTCTATATAACCTTTTATTGCTCCCTCTTTTAAGTCTTCTTCATTAACCTCTCCTAAATAAAATTCATCTATTATGCTTTTATATTTTTCTAGTTGTACAATTAAATCTTGGTTTGATGAAGTCTCTCTTACAAGTAGTTTTGCCCCATCACCTTTTGTTACATAATTATATCCTACTAATGCTGTTATTATAAATGTTATAAAAGCTGTTAATACTATTATCATTATCGTTTTGTAAATATTATATTTTCTTTTTTCTTCCATTTATATCATTCCTTGTATAATATATTTGGGCTTTTTAAAGGTTACCCATAAACCTTTTGTAGTCAATTATATATTTCTTTCAACTATTATTTTATTTCTTTCGATTATTATTTTTTTCTTTCAACTATTATTCTATTAGAATTATTGGCATATATATAAAAATATTGTTATATATATGCCAATAACTCTAATTATAGTTTTCCTTTGTTTATAATTGATTTCTCTTTTGAAAATAAAATCTTATTTTTTTCATTTTGAGCTCGCATAACTTAAAGTTTCATATTGTTTCCTATACAATAAGAAAAAGTATTCACAATACGAAGCTTATAAACTTCGTATTGTGTTTTATAAATTGAATTTTATATTCTTATATCTTTTTCTGAATTAAATTCTATTTTATATGTATGCAATTTTTTATATTTCATTCCTATGGTAAATATGGACGTGGGTCTACTCTATCACTATATAATCCATTGCCTGTTCTTACTTCAAAATGTAAATGTGGTCCTGTAGAATTTCCTGAATTTCCTACCCTCATTATTTGTTGTCCTTGTGTTACATATTGTCCTTGTGATACTGCAATTGAACCTGGTTGTCCATGTGCATATAATGTATATAATCCATCTCTATGCATTATTATTATATAATTTCCATAACTTGTTGTTAGTGCTTTTGCTGTTATTACTACTCCATCTGCTACTGCATATACAGGTTGTCCTGAAATTCCTCCTGTCCCAAAGTCTACTGCTCCATGATAACTTCCATTTGAATAATATAAATTTGTTGTTATTGTTGCATATCCACTTGGTACTGGATAAATAAATCCTGCTGAACTTGGATTGCTTATTCCTCCACCTGATGAACTTCCTGAATTGCTTCCACTATTATTATTGTTATTTTGTTGTTGCTGTTTCTTCTTCTCTTCTTCCAATTTCTTTCTTGCTGCTTCTCTTGCTGCTGCAATATCTTTATCTATTTGAATATTTGCTTGTTGTAATTCTTCAATTTGTGCTTCTATATCTTGTTCTTCTTGTGATAATTGCGCTACATATGAATCTTTTTCACTTTTCTTTTCTTGTAATTCTTGTGATACTCTTTCCTTATCTGCTTTAGCTGTTGCTAATTGATTTTTACTATTTTCTATTTCTTCTTTAGCTTTAGCTATTTCTTGTTTTTGATTATCTATTTGTTCTAATAATTCCACATCACATTCTGCAATTTCTGAAATTATATAATAATTAGATATAAAATCTGTTACACTTTCTGATGATAATAATACATCTAAATATGATGTTTCTCCTGCTTCATAAAGTGCTACAATTCTTGTGTTTAGAGTATCTTGTTGTTCATTATATTGTTTTTCTGCTTCTTCTAGTTTTTTAGTTTGTTCTTCTAACTTATTATTTGCCTCATCTATTTGTGCATCTAAATCATTTATTTGAGATTGATAATCTGTAATTTGTTCTGTTAAAGTATTTACTTCATCTATTGTTTGATTCTTTTCATTAGTTACTCTTTCTTTTTCTTGTTGTGCTTGTGTGATTTTTTCGTTATTATCTTCTTTTTGATTATTAAGCTCTGTTTCTGTTTCTGCAAGGATCAAATTTGGATATGATATTATTATTCCTATTATTATGACTCCTATTATATTTTTTATTAAATTTTTCATAAGTTCCTCCTAATATTTAATAATATATATTTTAATATTCATCTATAGTATTTTCACTACTTGGTTTATTTTGTGAAGCTTCATCTTGTTTAGAACCTGGCACTACTCCATTTGTAATATATGGCATTGGATCTGTTACTACTCCATTTATTCTTACTTCAAAATGTGCATGTGGTCCTGTTGAATATCCTGATGAACCTACTTTTAATACTGCATCTCCTCTTTTTACTGTTTGTCCTACTTCTACTAAAAATTCAGAACCGTGTGCATATAATGTAGAAATTCCTCCACCATGGTCTATTATAACCATTCTTCCATATGCTGTATTATATTCTGCTTTTACAACAATTCCATCATTTGCTGCTATAAAGTTTGCTCCTGTTGGTGCTCCTATATCAACACCTGTATGTAATTTATATTGCCCAGTTATTGGATGAACTCTCATTCCATATTTAGAAGTAATTTTTGTATACCCAGGAACTGGCCAAGCAAGTTCTCCTCCTATATATTGAGTATCTAACCCTTGCTGTGCTAACTCTAGTATTTGTTTATTTACTTCTTCATACTGTTTTGTCATTTCATCAATTTGAGCTTGTTTTTCTTTTTCTTCATCTGATAATTTTGATATATAGCTTTCTCTTATTGTTTTAGTATTTTGCAATATTTTTGATGTTCTTTGTTGTGTTTCTACAAGTGATGCTAATTCTTCTTTTTCATTTTCTAGTTTTTCTTTGCTTAATGCAATAGTATCTTTTTTTTCTGCAATATCATTTAATAATTCATTATCTGCTTCAGTAATTTCAGAAATTACATAATAGCTTGATACAAACTCTGACACACTATTTGAATTTAATAAAATGTCTAAATAATCAATTTCTCCTGTTTCATATAGTGCTACAACTCTTCTTTCAAATACTTCTTTTTGCTTTTCATATTTTTCTGTTACTTCATTTAATTCATCTTCTATTTCTTTCATTGATGCCTTTAAACTTTCTACTTGCTCATTTAATTTTTGAAGTTCTGCTTCTGAAGTTGAAATTTTTTCGTCTAATTTTTCTACTTCTTGCAAATTTTCTGAAAGTTCACTTTGAGTATTTGTTAATTCTTCATTTGCCTGCTCTATTTGCTCTTGCAATTGTTGTTGCTGAGTTTGAAGATCTGTTCCAGTTTCATTTGTTGTACTATTTGTAGAATTTGTTGTATTTGTTTCATTTGATACTTCATTTTCTGCATGTACTATTGTAGTATAGCATAGCACTAGAACTATGAAAACAATACATAAATATTTACGCATGTTTCCTCCTTTATACTTTTAAATATTTTCTCATTGAGATAACACTTCCAAGTACACCTATTCCTATTCCTAGTAACATATATACAAATATTATTGATGATAACATATCTTGTAATGAAACTAAGCTTGCATTCATTATTTGCATAAAATCTGCATTTACTAGTTGATTTGCAAGTATATTATATGCTCCACCTACTATTACTATTGAAATTAAGCTCGCTACTATCCCAATTATCATACCTTCTACTATAAATGGCCATCTAATAAATCCATTTGTTGCTCCTACATATTTCATAATTGAAATTTCTTTTCTTCTTGCATGTACTGTTAATTTTATAGTATTTGCAATAATAAATATTGAAATTACTACTAATAATAGTAATATAACTCCTGTAACAATTCTAATTCCATTTGCTAATCCTATTAAAGTTGAGACTGTTTCATCACTACTTGTTATTTTAACTACATTTTCGATTTGTAATATTTGGTTTTGTATATCTTTACTATTATTTAAATCTGTAACTGTTACCATGTATGATGCTTTAAATTGTTCTACATCAAATCCATCAAGTACTCCTTTTGTGTCTTTTAATCTTTCTCTCATGCTGTTTAATGCATCTTCTTTTGATACAAAATCTGCTGTATTTACTCCATCTATTGCTCTTATTTGCTCTCCTACAGCATCTATTTCTTCTTGTGTAGCATCTGTTTTTATAAATACTTGAAATCCTTGTTCTGATTTTACTTGGTCTACAAAGTGATTTATGTTTTCTCCTAATATTAAGAATACTCCAAATATAATCATTGTTGCACACATTATAATAAGCGATGCTCCTGTTGATTTTTTATTTTTGAATACGTTACTAAATCCTTCTCCTATTAAATATCCTAATATATTATATTTCACAATCATACCCACCTTTTTTATCATCTCTTACGATTTCGCCTTTTTTAATATGAATTACTCTTTTTCTCATTCTGTCTACTATATCTTTTGCATGTGTTGCTACTACTACTGTTGTTCCTCTCATATTTATGTCATTTAGTAATGTCATTATATCCCAGGCTGTGTCTGGATCTAAGTTTCCTGTTGGCTCATCTGCTATTAGCATTGATGGATTATTTACTAATGCTCTTGCTAATGCTACTCTTTGTTGCTCACCACCAGATAATTCATGTGGATACATTTTTGCTTTATTGCTTAAACCTACCAATGAAAGAACCATTGGCACTTGTCTTCTTATATGTCTTGGTGTAGCTCTTACTATATACATTGCATATGCTACATTGTCATATACTGTTTTATCAGGTAATAATCTAAAATCTTGAAATACTACTCCCATACTTCTTCTTAAATATGGAACTCTACTTGGTTTTAAAAATGTTGTATCTTTTCCGTTTATTATTATATTTCCTGATGTTGGTTCTTCTTCTTTTAAAATTAACTTTATAAGTGTTGATTTTCCACTTCCTGATGACCCTACTAAAAATGCAAATTCTCCTTTTTCTATTCTAAAATTTGCATTTTTTACTGCTTTTGTACCTGTATCATATGTTTTACTTACATTTCTAAATTCTATCATTTGAACTTTTTCCTTTCAGTATTTTTTCGTTTTGTGTGTTTCTATGTAATCGTATTTATAATAACAATATTCTACAAATTTTGCAATAGTTTTTATCTAATTTTTTAATAGAAATTATTGGTTTTTTTGGCTATTTTACAACATTTTCTCTTTTTTTTGCGTTTTTTTAAAATTCACAAAAAATTCACATAGGATTTAAAACAAAAATCAGAATAAAATTCAAATTCTTAGAATCTACATTATTTTATTCAAATATTGGATACCCTTTATCTCCTACCTTCCATTTTTTCCAATCTTTTGGATAATTTCCTGTTTCGTCTTTATAATTATTTAATAATTCCACAAATTCTTCTACCATCATATTTTTTACATCTTTCAATTCTTCTAACTCTTGAGTTATACCAGATAATTCTGAATTATAATAACAACTTATTATTTTACTACTACTCACACCAATCACATTAGGTTTTGTTCTTTCTGAAATAACTTTACCAAAATTATAGCAATTTGTTATTGTATTACCTCCTATCCCCTTTGCTGATGCATAACTAACCCAAGAAGAACCCAATTGACTTATTTCTCCTAAGTTATAGCAATTTTCAACTATTGAATTAGCATATTCATGGGATATTATTCCAGCAGATAGATATGTGTTTGCATTTACATTTCCAATATTATACGAATTTTTTATATTAATAGTTCCGAACTGATTGTCCAATCAATCCCCCAGCATAACCATTTGTGCTCTTTATATTTCCTAAATTATAACATCCTTCTACTTTTCCAGAACATCTACCTGCAATACCTCCCGTATAATTAGGTGCTGTTACATTTCCTAAATTATAACAATTGTTAATATTTGCAGAATTATCTGTTGCTCCAACAATCCCTCCTGCATATACGTTTGACACAATTATAGCTTTATTGTAACAGTTATTATAATTACATTTATCTGCATATCCTGCAATACCTCCTGCTGTATCATTTTTACTTTTTACACTTCCTGTTATACCTAAATTATTGATATTTGCATTAAAAATTTCTCCAAATAATCCTGCATATCCATCTCTATTTACGTATAAATTTCTAATTTCTTTATTATTTCCTTCAAATGTTCCTTCAAATCTTCCTGTTGAAGCTAAAATTCCTATTGGTGTAAAACCTTCTCCTTCCATTAAAGTATTTTTCAATTCTTCTATAGAATTGCAACTTTTTATTAAACCTTCGGTCGTTATATTTCCATTCACATATGATCTATTAGATTTAAAATCTAATGTTTGCATTAACATTACATATGAACTAGTTACATTTTTATTATTAATTCTATTTGAAAAATCACATAAATCTTCTATACACCATATTTCATAAGGATGTTCCTCACTTCCATCTAATGTTTCTCCATCAATTCCTATTGTAATATTTCCTGGATATTTATCTTTTACAATATCTTGTGATTCTCCTACATTCCCATTTTTATCTACTATATAATATCTGTTACTATCAACAAACACAACTTCAAATTCATCACCAACATCTGATACTTCTGTATTCCCTTTGCTAGTTATTTTATCCAATTGCTCTTGTAGTTCTTTTTGCGTTAAAATTCCTCTCTTATTGCCTCCAATAGCTTCTATAGTTGCCCTGTCTATTATTTCTTTCTCTTCAGCTATTTCTGTTTGTTTTTTTGCATTGTTTGCATTATTGATAAATCCATTTTCTCCTGTTAAAGTCGCTATTGTTATTCCTGCGAGTATTAGCAAAATAATAATTGTGAGTACTAGTGAAATTACCGTGATACCTTTACTATATTTTAAGTTATTTCTCATTATTTTCATATTTTACACCTTATTACCTTTCTTTGGATTTTCTTTTTGTTTTCTTTAAGTAATATACTTAAAGAAAACAATCAAATCTTATACATATTAAAAAATGAAGCTTTACGAATTTTGAAATAAATTTTACTCGAAAAAAACTTTTTTTATTAAAAATAAAAATTTACTTGATTTTACAATTATTTATAGACAAAATATATAAAAAAAAATTCTTTAAGTATATTACTTAAAGAATTTTTCAAACATCAAATTATACAATTTATTATTTTCTCTGCTGTAATTCCAAAATATTTCATCAATTCTTTTGCATTTCCTGATTTTCCAAAAGTATCTTTTATTCCAAGTCTTATTAGCTCAGCTTGAAATTTGTTATTTTCATATTCATCAGTTAATACTTCTGAAATACTTGAACCAAGACCACCTATAATATTATGGTCTTCTATTGATATTAGTTTTTTAGTTTCTTTAGCACATTTTATTATCATATCTTTATCTATTGGCTTAATTGTATGAATATCAACAACTCTTATATTTATTCCTTTATTTTTTAACTCTTTTTGTGCTTTTAATGCTTCTTGAACTGTTACACCTGTTGCAAAAACTGTTGCATCTGTTCCATCCCCTATTTGAACAGCCTTTCCTATTTCAAATTTTTGTTTTTCATCATATATTATAGGAACTGACAATCTTCCAAGTCTCAGATAAACAGGTCCTTTTATTTTTGAAATTTGCTTTACAGCCCATTTTGTCTGTACATCATCTGATGTACTTATTACAGTCATATTTGGTATTGTCCTCATAAGAGAAATATCCTCTATCATTTGATGTGTTGCACCATCTTCACCTACTGTTATACCTGCATGTGTTGCACATATTTTAACATTCAAATTTGGATAACAAATACTATTCCTAATTTGGTCATACGCCCTTCCTGCTGCAAACATAGCAAATGTACTAGCATATGGGATTTTTCCACATGTAGCCATTCCAGCAGCTGTACTCATCATATCTTGTTCTGCAATTCCCATATCAAAAAATCTTTTAGGAAATCTTTTAGCAAATAAATTAGTTTTTGTTGCACCAGATAAATCTGCATCTAAAACCACAACATCTTCATTTTCTTCTCCTAATTCTGCTAAAGCCTCTCCATAACTTTGCCTTGTTGCCTTTAGAATATCCATCTTTTTTCTCCTTTCCCTTTTGTGAACGTTGGGGACACTCAATTTTGTGAACGAAATGGAGTGTCCCTAACGTTCATCCCTAACGTTCACAGCATTGTGCTTCCTATTATTCCAGCATCATTTCCGAGTATTGCTTGCACAATATTTATTTTTTTTCTTTGATTAAATAAATATTCTTTTTGTAATAGATTTTCTTTAAGTTTATCTAATAAAATATCACTAAAATATACAAAACTTCCACCTATTCCTATTACTTCTGGTTCAAATATATTTATTATATTTGATATTCCTAAACTTAAATTTTCTATGTATTCATTTATGACTTTTTTTATTTTCGGATTTTCTTGGTCTTTTCTTATTATATCTAGTAAGTCTTGTCCTCTCGTTTTTTCGTCTAATCCTAGTTCTTTTCTTAAATTATCTTTAAATGCTTTCATTGAACCGTATTTTTCAAAACAACCTTTTTTTCCACAATTACATTGTAATCCATTTTTTTGTATTACCATATGTCCAAATTCACATCCTGGATATTCTCCTGTATCTAATGGCTTGTCATTTATTATTACAGCTCCTCCTATTCCAGTTCCTAAAGTTATAAATACTTCTCGTGAATACTTTTTTAATGCTCCATATTTATTTTCTGCTATAGCTGCACATCTACAATCATTTGCAATTTTTATTGGTAAATTTATTTTTTGCTCTAATCTTTGTACTATTGAATAATTTTTTAATCCTAAATTTACAGATTTTATTACTTTTCCATTAGCTGTTGTCCCAGGTATTGCTATTCCTATTTCTGATATTTCATTAGTTTCTATTATATCTTTTATTTTTTCTACCATATAGTTTTCTATTATATTTTTTATGTCTTTTCTATCTTTTTGCATTATTCTTCTTTCTGATTTTTCTATTACATAGCCTTTTTCATTTACAATCCCTATTCCTATATGGCTTCCACCTAAATCTACTCCTATTTTCATAACTTCTCCTAAAAAAATTTTTAGGTCCGTCCCCAAAATCCCTTCTAGAAGGGATTTTAAGGACCGTCCCTTAATCCCTATTTCTATAGATATGCTGAGAATAGGAAATTTCCCATATATACTTGTACACATGGTACTAGTACTACTAATACGAAGAATATTAGAACTGCTCCTACTATTGCATATACTACTTGTGGTAATGCTTTCATGATTTTTGTCATTATGTTGTCTATGTCTATTTGCATATATTCTACTAATTTTTTTATCATTTCTGGCAAGTCTGTTTGCATACCTATTTTTAGCATTTCTGTTTGCATTGGTTTTGCTAATCCTGATTGTTCAAATGGTTCTATCCATGATGCTCCTATTAGTATGTTGTTTATTGCTGTTTCTATCATTGATAACATTACTAGGTTTTTTACTACATTTTTACTTACTTCTAGTGATTCTTGTATTCTCATCCCATTTTCTAGGTTTAATAACATTGCTCTCATTAGTCTTGTGAAATCTAATGCAAATATTAGCTCACCAAATATTGGTGCTTTATATTTAAAGTAATGGAAGTTGTATTTTCCTTTTGGCGTGTTTATATAGAAAAGTATTGCTGCTACTATTATTAGTATTATCCCTACTGGTATATACCAATATTTTATTAAATTATCCAAAAATCCTTGGAACCATATTGTTACTGCTGGTAATGTGTCTGTTGATCCTAGTTCATCATATACATTTTGTATTGCTGGTATTGCTACTAATGTTCCTATAACTAACATTACTAGTAATAATACAAATTGAGTTATATTAGGTATTAATATTGACCTAATTTTTCTATTTAATGCATTTGTTTCATCTAAATATGTTACTGCTTGTTCTAATGATTGTGTTAGTGAACCTGATAATTCTCCAACTTTTATCATATTTATATAGATATATGGAAATACATCTGAATAGTATTCCATTGTTGTATACATATTTTCTCCTGCTTCTACTCCTGCTAGAATATCTTCTATTATTTCTCTAAAAATATAGTTTTCTGTACTGTCTATTATTGTTCTTAATGCATGTATATTATTAAAATTAGCTTTTTTTAGTAGATAGAAATTTTGTGTGAATACTACTAAATCTCTTGGTGTTATTTTTTGTTGTTTATCAAAATACATTTTTATTCTTCTTGCAGTTGATGGAGTTTCTTTGTTGTCTATTTTTGTTGTATTTAAGTTTTTCATCATTTCTTCTACATTAGAAATATTTTTCTTTTGCTTTGTCTTCTTTTTGGCTCCACCATATGGTATTCTATTTATTGTTATTGGTATTAGTTCATTTGCTTTTAATGATTTTATAAGTTGCTGTCTAGTTTGGGCTTCAACTCTATTTCTAACTACCATTCCTCTTTTAGTTACTGCTTTATATGTGTATGTTGCCATTTTGTTTACCTCCTACTCGGATCATTTTTTATTCTTAATTGCATAATTGTTCTATTTAATGTTTCAATATTTTTTTCTTCTATTTGAGATTTGGCTTGTTCTAGTGTAATTTTATCTTTAACAAATAATTCTGCTAAAGAATTTATTAAGCCTATACTTCCTTTTTCTAAGTTACTTTGTATTGCATCTTCTATTTCTGATACACTTATTTTTTCTTTTCTTATTATTCCTGCAACTATATTGTCTACAACCATTACTTCTGGTACTAACACTAATTTTCCATCTCTACCTTTTAACAATCTTTGTGATACAACTAATTTTAGTAGTGCTGATAATAAATATTTTATACTTGCTTGGTCTCTTACTTCATAAAAGTTTATCATTCTATCTATTGTTTCTGCACAAGATTTTGTATGAAGTGTTCCTATTACTAAGTGACCTGATTCTGCCATCTCTATTCCAGCTTCCATTGTTTCTTTATCTCTAATCTCTCCTATTACTAATATATCACAATCTTCTCTTAGAGAGTTTTTTACACCATCACTAAATCTTAAACAGTCTTGTCCTTTTCCTACTTCTTTTTGTACAATTAAAGATTTTTTAGAATGATGTTTATATTCTATTGGATTTTCTAATGTTAGTATTTTTTTATTTTGTGTTGTATTTATTTCATTTATTAAAGCATTTAAAGTTGTTGTTTTTCCTGAATTTGTTTTTCCAGTTACTAATATTAAACCTTGTGGTTGATATGTCATTCTTCTTACTATATCTGGAACTCCTAAGTCTTCATATTTAGGTAATTCATTTTTTATAAGTCTCATTGTACATACTGGTATATCACCTGAAAATGATAAATTAACCCTAAAACGAATTCCTTGACTTTCAAATGATGTATCTAATCTTCTTGTTGTATTAAATACTTCATCTTTGTCTAAATTTCCTTTTACCAAATAATCATATATTTCACTCATATCTTCTGGTGTTAATACATCTACATCTTCAACTGGAACTAAATCCCTTGCAATTCTTAATAATGGTTTATTATCACATACTAAATGTATATCTGATGCATCTTTTTCAATTGCTGTTTTTATAACATAGTCCATATTCATAGTTATTTTTTCCCTTCTACTTTTTTATATTTTTTAATTACTTTTAATTTTTTATCAAAAAATATGCTTCACATAGAAAATTTATTTTATTAAATATATTTTTAATAATTTATTTAATTATTTTTTTATTATTTAATTTAATTATCATAAATTGTTTTATTTAATTATTTTTTACTTTTAATTGGATTTTTCAGTAAAAGATATTCTAATAACATAAATTTTCTAATTTAAAAAACAAATTTTAATAAAATAATAATTTTTTATTTAATTCTTCTAAAGTTGTTACACCTTGGATAACTTTTTTTATACCATCAACAATAAGTGGTCTATATCCTTCTTCAAGTGCTTTTTTTCTGATTTCTATACTTGATGCTCCTCTTACTATTAGTTCTTTTATTTCTTCTGTTATATCTAATATTTCAAAAACACCAATTCTATCATAATATCCAGTATTTTCGCAATATTTACATCCTACTGGATCATATGTTTTTAAATTGTCAAAATTTATTTCTTCACCATATTTGTTCATTATTCTTTCTATAATTTGTTTTTCTTCTTCATTAAATTCTCTTTCTCTTTTACAATGTGGACATATTCTTCTTACTAATCTTTCTGACACACTTGTTGCTAATATACTTGCAATATCATAATCTGATATTCCCATTTTTCTTAAACGATTTATAACTTCTATACTATCTATTGTGTGTATTGTAGATAAAACATAATGTCCAGTTTGACCTGCTTGTACTGCTATTTCTGCTGTTTCTAAATCTCTTATTTCTCCAACTAGTATAACATCAGGGTCTTGTCTTAATACTGTTCTTAAAGAACCTGAAAATGTTGCTTTTGGTCCTACTTCTATTTGATTTAATCCATTTATTCTTATTTCTACTGGGTCTTCTATTGTTGTTATATTTATTTCTGGTCTGTTAAGATAATCTATTATACTATATAATGTTGTTGTTTTACCTTCTCCTGTAGGTGCTGCAATTATTGTAATACTATTTCTTTTGTTAAAACTTTTTCTTATATCATCTTCTGTTCCTGGATATCCTAAATCAAAAATACTTTTTATATCTGTATTTTTCTTTAATAATCTTAAAACAAATTTTTCTCCATAAATATTAGGCTGTGAAGAAACACGAATATTATAATCTTCATATAATAAAATTCTACCATCTTGCGCTTCCTGTTTTTCTTGATGCATATTAGAAATAGCTTTAAGCCTTCCTATCAATTGACTCTGTTTTTCTTTTTCTATCCTTAATGCTGTATATAACTCACCATCAATACGATATCTCACTCTTACACTATTTTCTAAAGGTTCTATATGAATATCACTTGCTCTTCTTTTTATACCGGATTTTATTATAGAATCTACTAATTCTGATATAGTTCCACTTGTATTTGCAGTCTCTTCTGCACTATATGCATCCCCCTCAAGCGACTTTAAAAAGTTTTGAATATCTTGTTTAAAGGTAATATATGTTTCCATTACTAAACCTTTATTTAATAAAAGTAAGCGAACAGTATTCATATTTCTTTGATTAGTAGTATTTGAAAAACAAACTTTAATTTTTCCATTTTCTATTTCAAATGGAACAGCTTCATTTTTCTTAGCTACATCTAAAGAAATATAGTCTGTTAAATTTACTTTAATCATATTGTTTCTTAATAATATACCTTTTTCTCCTAATATTTCTCCAATATTTTTTATAAGAACATATGGATCACATGCATCAATTTCATATAATATATCTCCTAATCTCATATCAGGATGTTCTCTTTGATAGTCAAGTGCTTTTTGTATATCATCTTCACTTACTACACCTCTTTTTACTAATTCTACTCCTATCGGTTGTCTTCTTTTTAAATCCATAATAAATTCCATTCCTTGTATAATAATATTTAGGTTTTTTAAGGCTACCCATAAACCATTATAATCAAATATATCTTTTCTTTTAAAATCCTTCATTGGAATAAAATAAATATAAGTTTTTCAAAATATAATATTCCAAAACTTTCAACATTTGCTCTACTTTTCTTTCTATACACCTTTTATAAACTTATATATTAAATTTTTAAATTATAGGTAGTTATTCTAGAAAAAGTTCCTGATGCAAAATCAACTGTTATTTTTATATTTCCATTTTCTTCTGTATAATCAAAATTACATCTGGTTATATTATCGCAAATTTTAATCTCATTTAGATATATAGCATTGTTTTGCTTAGAAAAAGTATAAATTTGTTTATTTGAAAATGCAATATAGCTTACATTCTCGTTTTCCCCTTTTTCTATTACTTTTATACCAGGTTGATTTATTTCACTTGTAAAAAAACTATTAAACTTTGTAAATTGTGAATTTGTTAATACACTTTCATCATCAATATCTACATTTTTATAAAAATAACTTGTAAGTGTTGATACAACACCTATTACAATAAGTAATGCGATTATATATATTATTATAGATGTTAAAGTAACCCCATCTTCTTTTTTCACTTTAAAATCAATTCCTTTCTTACTTTATTAGAAGGTATTTTAAAATAAAGATGATAATTATTTTTTTATAAATTCTCGCAAAGCTTCACACAAAAAGTATTTTTGTAATTATAAAATTATATTTATAGAATTAATCTTCTTTTGTCATAACTGTAGAAATTTCAACACTTTCTGTATTTTTTCCACTTTTATAAGAAACTTTTACTGTCACTATTTTTAATACTTCTGCTTCTACATCTTTATCTTTATTTTGCTCTAATTCACTATAATCTTGTACTGTAACTTCCTGATAATATGGTGTTGCTTTTTCCTGTCCTTCTTCTGTTATATATTTATCTTCATATCCTTCAATTTTATTTGTGCCTGCAACTGGTAATATTGAAAAACCCTTTCCTTTTATCTCTTCAATTATATTTATTGCATATGAAGTTGCTTCTGATTTTCTTTTAATTTCCTCATCATTTTTTTGTACATTAAACATAAGAACTGATATTATTGATACAAAAATTGCTAACACAATAACAGCTATAGCAATATCTATTCCTGCTATTCCCTTTTCCTCTTTAAAATTCATTGCAAATTTCATTCCTTTTTAAACTAAAAATTTATAAAATGCTAAAATCCAAATAAAATATATTATATTCGGTATTGCTAAATAAAATCCGATACTAATTTTATCTGCAACATTTTTTTCTGTCTTTTTAGACTTACCACTATTTTTTAATTTAATAAATAATTCATAAATAGCAATTGCTAGTAATGTTGTAATAACACTTAATATTGTAGCATATTCTCCTGAAAAAATTGCCATTGTTATAACTGATAATACAATACTATATACATATTTATTTATAGCCATTTTCTTTAATGTAACTGTATCTAGCAATAATACTATTATGTATAAAACTAAATATATACCATATCTATAAATACTAGTTATGTCTATTATACATAGATATACTATATATATAATTGATATGATAACACCATACATAACTACTGGTTTATTTATTTTTTTATTTTCTTTATCTATTCCTGCCATTAGGATTATAAATGTAAAATATAATACTATAAATGCGTAATCTATTATTTTAGTATTAGTTAAATTTTCTAAACTTAATCCCATTAAATAAGCAACTAATACAAAAAATATACCTGATATTGTTTCAATTATAAAATATCTTGGTCTTATTTTTTCTTTACAATATCTACATTTTCCTCCTAAAAAAATATAACTAAATACTGGTATTAAATCCCAGAAACCTAATTTATGTTCACAATTTGGGCAATATGAATGTGTATGAGTGATATCTTGTCCTTTAGGGATTCGATAGATTGCAAGTGTATAAAAACTTCCAAAAAGTGTTCCTATTATGAATATTATTATATAAAAAAATACGTCCATCTTGTTCTCCCTTTTTTATTTTTATAGGCATATACATCGATTATGCATATGCCTATTTTGTGAAAATATTATATTTTATTATTAATTATCGCCTGTTACTTTTACACCTGTTACTTTCCAAACTTCTGTACTAGTTGTTGAATCTATTGTTACAGTTATAGCTATACCATTTATTGTCATTGTTGCTTGAGAAGCTGTAACATTTAAACTTTTGATGTCTGGATAATTTTTTCCAATAACCGTTTGAATTGTAGAAGCATTCATTTTATTATCTTCTGTTGCTCCGGCATATTGATTTGTTAAAATAGTATTTATAGCCATTGTTACAGCCTCTTTTGCTTCTGATTTTGCTGTTTCCTCAGTAGCAGTTGTTGCATTTGTTAATATTCCATTTGGCCCTGATAATGCTGCTATTGTTACTCCTGCTAAAATTAATAATACTATGATTGTGATAACTAAGGCAACTAATGTTATACCTTTTTGCTCTTTATACATATCTTATCTTCCTTTCTTAATTATTCATAAAATTATTTTGTTGCATTTGGTTCTCCAACAATTTTCATGTGTGAAGTATCTAATGTAACAGTTACTGTATATCCTCCTGTTTTATAAGTTATTGTATTACCTTCACCAGATACATCTTCACCAGTCTTATTGTAGTTGCTCTTTATTTGAGCCACTATTTGATTTAAATCTAAAACAGTATCATCATCTATAACTTTTATTGTATTGTCTGCAATTCCATTTGTTAACAATGTATTTATAGCCATTGTTACTGCTTCTTTCGCTTCTGCTTCTGCTGTATCTTTTGTTGCTTGAGTTGCATTTGTTAATATTCCATTAGGTCCAGATAGAGCTGCTATTGTCACCCCTGCTAATATTAATAATACGATGATAGTGATAACTAAAGCTACTAATGTAATACCTTTTTGTTCTCTAAACATCTTTAACCCTCCTTTTCTTTTGAAATTTTTATTTATATTGAGTTATATTTATAAAAATAAATATAATCTTAATAACTAATTATTTTGTTCCTTTATCTGGGAAGAAGCTTCCATCATCTTCAGTTGTATTTGTTGTTGATGAATTTGTGTTTGAATTACTATTATTATTTGATGATGAAGATCCAGTTGTATTTCCTGTTCCTTGTGAACTTCCTGATGTATTTCCTCCTGTTGCATTTTGTGATGTTGTATCTTCTGTTGCTGCAAATGGATTTCTTCTTCCTTGTACATATTCTTTTGTTCTTTCATATGTTTTTAAATCTGATGCAGTAACCTCATATGTTAATATAGGTTGCTGTTCTTCTATATTTGTAGAACTTGCTAGCTCTTCTTTTATATTTTCTGGTGTTGTATAAGATACTGCTTCTGGTAAAACCTTGTTATATGCTGTATATCTATACAATAAAACACCTAATATTAAAATTATTGCTAGTGCAAGTAATAAAATTATAATTATTTCTTTAATTATATTTTTAGCCATCTTTCTACTCCTTTACTCATTATCTTGTGCTATTACTAGAATTTGTAGCATTTGTAGAATTGCTTGTACTATTACTTGTAGTGCTATTACTTGTAGTATTATTACTTGAATTAGTTGTGTTATTTGTTGTATTAGTATTATTCGTATCGTCTGTTACAGTTTCTGTTTGTACAGTTTCTGTTGTTATTCCATTTATCATTATATCTCTACATACAAATGTAGCTTGTACACTGTCTGCACCATCTGACCCCATAGAAAAGTTTTCTATTTTAAAACCTAAAATTGGATCATCTTCAATATCAGCAATAAAATCTGTTACTCCTATATATTTACCAGAAACTGTAAAGTTTAAATTATATGCATCTGATATTGTATTACTTGAAGTTATTGCCATTGTTAAATTTACACCTTCACTTTTTGCATGTCCTTCTAGTTGTATATCTAATTTTTCCAATTCATATTTAGTTAGTTGACTTGCTTGTTCAACTTGACTATCTGTACTTACCGCTGTCATATCTTCGTATTTTTGCTTTTCTGTTTCTAATTCTTTACTACTTGTTACTAATTCAGAATATGCTTTTGGATAATCTGTACTTGCTAATTTTGTTGCTTGTGTAATTTGTTCATCTAATTTTTCGTTTTTTTCTTTCATACCTTGTATTCCAAGAATTTGTAAGCTTCCTATTTGTATCCCTCTAAGCATTGTCATCAAAGTTAAAACTGTCAATAGTGCTATCACTATTAGTATCAATAATTTTTTCATGGTAAATCACCTTCTATCTTCATTGTAATAATATCATTGTTCTTTTCTCCTGCTGAAGAAATAACAGTATCTTTTTGTAGTATTCCGTCTGTTTTTATTTTTGCTTTTAAAAATCCTAATTGGTCATAGTATCTTGATTGTGCAATAATTTCTATATGTGTATCTGAAGTGTTTTTTATAGAAGTGATTTGTACATCTTCTGGCATTCCTGACATTAGTGCAGTTAATAAATTAGGAATTGCTTTTTTAGTTCTATTTGTATCTGCAATTTTATCATTTAATTCTTGTAAATTTTGTATCATTGTTGTATATTCATTAGTTATTGATTTTACTTGTTGATTATCACTATTTACTGCAGAAATTTGACTATTTGTATTTGATATAGATTCTTGTGCCTGTTTACTTTTGTTTTCCATTTGATTGTTAATCAAAGCTGAAAAACCACTATAAATAACAAATAACATCAATAAACCTGCTGTAACTCTTAATAATGCTTTTTCTGTTGCGTCTAATGGTTGTGATAAATCATTAGTTAATAAATTTCCTGCTAATTTCTTTTCTTTTCCTTTTTTATCTGGTGTAATATCTACCTTTAATGCATCTTTTAATTGATCTAATATTGTATTTTGTTTAAAATTCATTCCTTTAATCCCTAAATTCAAGCCCATTAAAGCCAAAGAAATTGCTGAATTTACTTCTATATAATCTTTTATGTTTATATCTTGTGTTATTCTTATAAAATCTGGTCTTAAAATTTCACATTTAGCATTTTCTAGATATTCTTCAAAATACAAATCTATATTATTTATTAAAGCTGCTGTTCCTGTAATATATACTTTTTCTATTTTTTCTAAGCTTTCATTCAATACTTTTTTTACTTGTCCGACTATTTCATATAAAGTAGGCATTATATCTTCTAAATATGTTGTTTCTTCACCTAATTCTTTTCCTTCTGAAGTATATATTGTTGTTTCTTTACATATTTCATATGTTTTAGAATATGAATTTTCTTTTAAATTTATTTTTGTTAAAAAATCTTCACTTCCAACATCTAGAATCTTTACATCATATATTTTTTGATTTATTACTGTCGTTATTGTTGTTTTTCCTTCTATATTTACAATTAGAGCATTTTCTTTTGGTTGGAATTTATTCAAATTAGTTATTGACATTCCAATTGGAAATACTCCTGATAATTTATATCCTTGCATTTGTTGAATTCTTTTGTTTAAATCAATTTTATTGTTACTAACATGTATTACTTTTAATTTTTCTTTATCTTCTAAATTATCAATAATTGCATATCTTGTTTCAAATACATTAGGATTATACCCTTTATCGCCACAATATGCTTCAAATTCTGTTTTTATAGCTTTTGGTAAATCATTTTTATTTAATAAAGAGTACATATCAAAATATTCATAGTTTTCTTCTGCTAAGTTTACACTTATTGGTACTTTATAACTATAAGTTTCTTCTATTACTTGTTTAATTCCATCTTCTAGTTTTTCATAGAAATTAACACCAAAAGATTCGACTTTTAAATTGTCTTTTTCTTTTGATACTTTTGCATATTTTATTATATTATTATCAATATATAAACCTAAACAACTAGCCATCTTTTGCTCCTTATTTTTTTATATTATTATCTTTTACATTTCTCGATAAAATACTCTTCATATTTTTGCATAATCATGAAAATTATAGTATTTAATTCCTTTTAAGTATATAATTTTTTGCATAAAAGTCAATATACTTTTTTAAAATGTAATCTAAATGTAATACTTTTGTAATATTATTTTTTGACTAGTTTACATATAAAAAATCCATCATTTTTTTCTGTTGGTTTTATTGAAATATATCCTTCTTTTTTTACAAATTTTTCAAATATTTTTATTGGACTTTTAACTTTTTTTATTTCAAAATTTTGATTTTTTTTAACAAATTCCTTTATTATATTTTCGTTTTCTTCTTCTAAAATACTACATGTCGAATATACTAATTCTCCACCTATTTTTAAATATTTGCTACAGTTTTCTAAAATTATTTCCTGGATTTTGCATATTTCTTGCAAATCCTCTGGCTTTCTTTGCCATTTTATATCTGGCTTTCTTTTTATAACTCCTATTCCTAAACATGGTACATCTAATAAAACTTTATCAAATTTTGCTTCATATTCTTTATAATATTTTGTAGCATCTAATATTTTTGTTTCTATTATAGATATTCCTAATCTTTTTGCATTTTGCTTAATTAAATTTAATCTATGCTCATATATATCCCCTGCTATTATTTTTCCTTTATTATCCATTAGTTCTGCCATATATGTTGTTTTACCACCTGGTGCTGCACATGCATCTAATACTAATTCATTTGGGTTTGGAGATAATATTTTTGCTGTCATACCTGCTGATATATCTTGAATTGTAAAAAATCCATTTTTAAATAATTTATTGTTTTCTATATCTTTTATTTTTTCTAGTTCTAAAAAATCTTCATCATCTTTCGTATTTTCTTCGTTTTTAACATCTTTTTTTATTTTTTTATTTTTTATATTTTCTTCATCTTCTTCATCTTCTTCATCTTCTGAAATAGTATTATAAATTATATTTTGTTTTTTTAATTCTTCTTTTACTTCATCGACATTTGTTTTTAATCTATTTATCCTAATATTTATTTTTGGTTTTTTATTTAGATTATTACAAATTTCTTCAACTTCTTTATATTCATTATTTTTAGCTAATTCTTTTACTATCCATTCTGGCATTGAAGTAGTTTTAGATATTCTTTGTACATTATCTTTTATTTCGAATAATTCGTTATAATCCTTTTTTTCCACTTTTCTTAATATTGCATTAACAAAATTTGAACTTGCTTTATGACCATATCTTTTTGCAAGATTTACGCTTTCATTTACTGCTGCAGATTTTGGGATTTTGTCTAAAAATATTATTTGATAAATTCCCATTCTTAATACATTTAAAATCCATATGGAAATTTTTTTTAATTTTATTGATGAATATTTTTTTATTATTTCATCTAATGTTATTTTATAACTTATTACTCCATATACAATTTCTGAAATTAAAGAAATATCTTTTTCAGTTAGTATTTTTTTATTTTCTTTTATTACTTGATTAAGTACAATATTTGAATATCCTTCTTCTTTTTCTATTTTTACTAATGTTTTTAACGCTGTTTCCCTTGCTTTATCTATCATTTTTTTATCCTTTCTCATATAATTTTTTTATTTTAACCTTTTATTTTAGTACATAAAAAATTTTCATATGAATTTAATTTAATCTTAATAAATTCTTTCAAAAGCATTTTAACATTTTTATTTTTATTAGTAAAGTAAGTATATTTTTTTCAAAAAAAGGCAAAATATTCTTAAAAGATTTTAGGAGGTTTATTATGAATATTGAAAAACATTTAAAAATTACAGGTAATTCTGATGTTTCATGGAAAGATGCCATTATAAAAGCTGTTAATGAAGCATCAAAAACTATTGACTATTTAAATACTGTTACTATTATAGAACAGAGAGCTCGTATTGACGGAAATAAAATTGTAGAATATTTTGTTGATTTAGATTTAAGTTTTACATTAGACTTAAATAGAAAGGATGGGTAAAATGGATCCTTTAGAATCTAAACAAAAATATCAAGAATATGTAGAAAAAAAATCCCCTAACTCTCCTATACTAAAAAATTGTTTTAATGCTTTTTGGGTTGGAGGTCTTATTTGTACAATTGGACAAATTATTTCTAATATTTGCAAAGAACGTGGTTTTGATGTTGCCACATCTGGTACTATAGTTTCTATCATTTTAATAGGTATATCTGCTTTTTTAACAGGTCTTAATTTATTTAATAAAATAGGTAAATTTGCCGGTGCTGGTTCTTTAATACCTATCACTGGTTTTGCAAACTCAATTGTTTCACCAGCTATGGAATATAAATCTGAAGGATATGTCATGGGTGTTGGTGGAAAAATGTTCACTGTTGCAGGTCCTGTTCTAGTTTTCGGTATTTCTGCTTCTATTTTAGTAGGAATTATTTATATGATTTTTGCAACTGAGTCTATTACTCTTGTTTAATCAACATCTCGGACATTAGGGACACGCCATTTTATCCGGAAATGTAAACGTTGGGGACACTCCATTTCGTTCACTTTGAATCAGTGGACATCAAATACACTCTGAAGATTAGGTGAATATTATGGACACTTTATTTTATTCAATTTGAATATATTACTTTATTTTTACATTAAATATTCAAATACTTTATTATATTTAAATAACTTATTATATTTTAATAATCTATTATATTTAAATAATTTATAGGAAGGTGATTTTTTGAAAAAGCTTGGTAATCAAACATATACTTTTGATTCTCCACCAACAATATTAGACTGTGCTAGTATAGTCGGACCTAAAGAAGCTCAAGGTCCTTTAAATAAATATTTTGACTTATGTATTGAAGATGAATTTTGGGGAGAAAAAACATGGGAAAAAGCAGAAAGTAAAATAATAAAAGAAACTGTAAATACTGTTATTGCAAAATCTGGAATTCCATCTTCTCAAATAGATTGTTGTTTTGCAGGTGATTTACTTAATCAATGTATTTCTTCAAGTTTTGGCTTAAGAGAACTTGCTATTCCATTTTTTGGCGTATTTGGTGCATGTTCTACTTTTGTTGAATCAATGACACTAGGTGCTATTTGTGTTGAGTCATTTGCAGAAAACGTTCTTTGTGCTACTTCTAGTCATTTTTGTAGTGCAGAAAAGCAATTCCGTTTTCCTTTGGAATTAGGAAATCAAAGACCTCAATCATCACAATGGACTGTTACAGGTGCTGGCAGTGCTATTCTTTCTAAATCTGGAAGTGGACCATATATTACAGCAATAACACCAGGTAAAATTGTTGATATGGGAATAAAAGATGGAAATAACATGGGAGCAGCCATGGCACCAGCATTTTGTGATACTTTAAGTAATCATTTTTTAGACACTGGTAGAAGTCCAAGCTATTATGATGCAATTATTAGTGGTGACCTTGGTTATGTTGGTAAAGATATTGTTATAGATATTATGAATTCAAAAGGTTATAATATTAAGTCAAATTATAATGACTGTGGAATTTTAATATTCGATAGATTAAAACAAGATACCCACTCTGGTGGAAGTGGTTGTGGATGCTGTGCTTCTGTCTTTTCTGGATACTTTTTTAAAGAATTAAAATCTAGAAAACTTAAAAAGATTCTACTAATTGCTACAGGTGCTTTAATGAATTCTACTAGTTCTCAACAAGGTGAAAGTATACCTGGAATTGCACATGCAATAAGTATTGAAGTTTAAAACAATATAGGTTTATAGGTATAATCCTCTAAAAACCTAAATATATATACAAGGATTGATTTTATGGATATTAACTGGAGTAATGTATTTGACATTAGCTCATTACTTAAATGTTTCATCATTGGTGGTCTGATTTGTATAATTGGTCAAATCTTAATAGACAAAACTAAATTAACTCCCGCAAGAATCCTAGTTATTTTTGTAACAACAGGTGCTATTTTAGGAGGTCTTGGAATTTATCAATATTTAGTAGATTTTGCTGGTGCTGGAGCAACTGTTCCTTTAACTGGCTTTGGATATAATTTAGCAAAAGGTGCTATAGAAGGAGTTAAACAATCTGGTCTTATTGGTGCATTTACTGGTGGTGTAAAAGCTGCCGCTGGTGGAATATCTGCTGCTATTTTCTTTGGATATTTAGCTGCCCTAATTTCAAAACCAAAAATGAAAAAACAATAGGGACACTCCATTTCGTTCACAAACTCTGCAAATCTGCACAATGAGTTGCTTTGGCTTAAATGTTTTTTTATAAATTTACACTAAATTTATAAAATTATATTTTATGGTCAATTGGGGAACAGGTACACTTTAATCATTTTCTAAAATGACTATAGTGTACCTGTTTCTAATTGACCAAATTAGCCATAAATTTTATTCTTTTTCAAAAGTTGGATATCCATCTTCTTCATTTCCATTTATATCTCCAAAGTCTGTTCTTTCACTGTTTACATACGAATACTTTGATTTGAAATTTAAACTTCTTTTTAATATTAC
>CAJFJM010000008.1 GCA_904384245.1 uncultured Clostridia bacterium | reverse complement strand
AGGATCTAATCTATATTGTGAACCTCTAGATATGTTTATTCAATATGCTAAATACTTATATAGTTTATTAAATAATATTTCTAATGAAGATAATTACAAAATAGATGAATTATTAAAACAATTTGAAATTAACAATATTAAAATGAGTTTATCTAGAAAAGAAACTTTATCTGTTGAATTTCAAATTACTTGTTTAAAGCAATATATAGATTATTACTTTGCTAAAACAGTAGCTAAAGATATTAATTTATTAAAGATATGTAAGTTCTGTAACAAGGCTTTTCTTGCTGTCAATCCCAAATCTGAATATGATACTCCTCAATGCAAAAATAAGGCTAATGTTTATAAAAATAGAGCAAAAAATAAATAAACGTCAAGATTCAATTCTTGTCGTTTATTTTAGCTTAACAAATTTTTAAAATTATTTCTAAATATATTATTTACTTTATTGCAATCTATCCTTTTAATTTTTGCAATATACTCAATTATTTCTTTCATAAATAAAAAGTCATATACGTTACTTTCAGTTGCCAAAGGTGCATCACTCTCTATAAGCATTCTATTAATAGGTATTTTTTCAATAATCATTCTTCCTTTTTTTGTATTTAACATTTTAGGGTTTATTGAAAAATAGAAATCTCTTTTAATACATAAATTTAATTCATCAATATTACCAGAAAACCAGTGCATTATTACTTTGCAATTAAAGTCTTTTTTTATTATTTTCAAAATATCTGTTACTGAGTTTCTAGAATGAATAGATATAATTTTTTCTCCTGTTTTTTCACATTCGTTGATTATATGTTCAAATAATTCCTGTTGCTTTTCATAATCATTAATATTTTTTCCTTTGTCTAACCCAATCTCTCCAACATATCTAGCATTTTTAATTTCCTCATCAAATAAATTTATTTGATAACTGTATTTTGTTATTAGTTCAGGATGAAATCCTAATGCAAATCTTATATATTTAAAATTGACAAATTTTTTTGAATATTTTTTATATAATTCTGGTAAATTTGTCATTGCTATAGTATATGATTTTTGATTTTCAATTTTTTTCATAATACTACTCATATCTTTAAATAAATCCATATGTAAATGTGTATCATGGAAAAATATTTCACTCATAATAATCCTCCAATATAGCTTTTAATTCATCTATTCCTCTATTATATAAATCTGCATATAAATTTATGTTTTCTTTAATTTCTCCCGATAATTGAATTTTCATAATTGCAGAATTTTTATTATATCTCTTAATTCCCAATAAATAAGAATTTAAATTTTCTTTTGCAACTTTATATTTTTTAAAATCTTTATCTCTATACTCTGTTTTATCTATTCCAATTCCTTTCTTTATTGAGGCTCGTCTTACTATGCATGGTAAACAATATCCACAATGTTTAGCTTCAACTTCCTTAAACATTCTTCCCGCATCGGGATGTGAACATGACATAGTTTTATCAATATTTTCTTTTAATAGTTCTATGTTTTTGCATTCTAAAATCATTTCACCTTTTGTTTTAAACTGATATGGATTTTTTATTTCTATTGTAAATCCTAATTTATTTAATAATTCTTTAAACATCCCCATATAATATGGATGAGTTGTTCTTGTACTACTACTTCCAAGTCGTGAATATGTCAATGGAATATTTAAAGATATTAGTCCATTCTCTGGTATTATTAATTTTACATTTTTATTTAATGTAGAAGCAATTGCTATTGCATGTGAAAAAAACATAAATGATCTTGTTCTTGTTGTATCTTCTACCCCTTCCTTAGCTGCAGCATAGAAACTAAAAAAGTTTTCCTCATTTATTCCATATTTTTCTTTTAAAATATTTTTTAAATATTGCTGAAATTCTCTAGTTCCTTTTCCTCCACCATAATGGCTAATAAATATAACATTTTTATTTTCTTCTAATATATCAATTGCACCTATGAAAGAATCTAATCCTCCTGAGAACATACAAATAACACTCTCATCACTTTCTTTATCATTTATTTTATTTAGATACTTTTTTTCTTTTTCTGTAATTTCTCTTTTTCTAAACTCTATTTTCCATGTATCTCCACTTAAAAAATTCAACATGTTTTGTAGTAATTCTTTATTAGAATTCCATTTTTCTAATTCTATAACTGGAATATTCATATTTATATTTCTTGACCAAGAATCTATTGACACATCCCTTGAATGAATTCTATCTATATAAAAAACAAATAAAGATATATATAATAAATCAATAGCAATGTTTGAATACTTTCCAGTTACATTTTTATAAGACTGTTCCCAAAATGTATAAGTAAACATACTGTTATCTTCTAAAACTATGGAATGTGCATTTTCTATATTAAAATCATCATTTTTTTCAATTTTGCATAAATATTTCATTATTCATCCTCCCATATTTTATAACAGTCTCTATATATTTTTTCTATTGCATCTAAATCATTATAATTGAAACTTTTAAAGTTTATATCTTTAGTAGCATTATTTACACTATAATTTATAAAATCTTTAATATCTTTTTCCTTCTGTATAACCGTTTCTATGCTTTTAGCGTATTTTTCAGCTCTATATTCTAAATCATTTAGAAATTTTGCAAACACATAGTTTTCTATATATTTATTCATTATGAAATTAAATTTGCTATCATCTAGATTATCAAAATATGTACTGTCTTCACCTGTTGTTTCAATCAATTCATTCAATTCTGTTAAAGTTTCTATTAACGCCTCTCTTCCTACTACTTCCTCTTTTGTATTGGCATTAGGAGACAAAATATTTATAAACTCTGAGAATATAGAATTAATTGATTTATCTTTATATTCTATTTTATACTCTCTTAATGTATTTTCCAAACCAGAACTAGAAATTTTATTTAGTAATCCACCTAATCCTGATACACCTTTTACTCCAGATGTTGAACTTTTTGCAACTCTGTTACTACCACCATTAGCACTCACATATCTCTTTATAACTTTTTGTCTATTTCCATTTTTAGCATTAATATACTTTGACATTGCGTTTTTTGCTTTTTTCCACGCTTCTGGATCTATTTTTTTATCATCGCCTGTTTTTTCTTCTTTTTCATCATCTTTATCAATTTCTAAATAATCGTCAGGTAATAGTTTGCTGTCTTTAGGTCCACTATACATACTTGATGTTCCCATATCATCCCTCCCTGTTAATATATTCTTTTACAGCTGAACTCAATCCATTTATAAAATCTTCCATTATTTCTTTGTTATCTAAATTATTTTTAAATGAAAGAATTAAAGGTGCCTGTACTCTTGTTATTTTTTCTGGATTAATTGATTTTAAATATTTAATTGCATCACCATGTAAATCTTTGTGTACTTCTGCAAATCTCATAAATATCTTAAAAGCATTTTTATTTAACTTGTCATCATCCATTAATTTAGAATTTAGAATTTCCAATATCTTTTGTAAATCAAGATTTCCTAATTTTTTTGATTTTTCAACACCGTTTTTCTCTGCTATTTCTGAATTCGATAATAGCTGCTTTAAAACTTCTTTTCCCTCTTTGCTTATATCTGGTTCAATACTTGAAAATCCTTTATTAGATTCCCTTAAGAAGTATAAATACTTTGTTAAATCTTTTTCCGCTAATGATGGTTCAACATCTATCCAATTTTTAACCCAACTGTCATCTTCATATTCCTTATTATTTTGAAAATCATTATTTTCAATTTCTCTTATATGAGAAGACCTTCCTTTATCATCCAAATTTGAACTTATTGTTTCAAATAAAACAGGTTTAAAATATTCTAACAGCATAATCTTAGCTAATATTTTTCTATCTAGTTCAACATTTCTAAATGAAGCCATTTTTTCTCTCATACTTAAAGAATTTAAAAATCTTTTGCACTGTCTTGGGTTTCCATTTAATCCAGCTGAAAGAATAGGAGATAACTGTTTTGCAATATTAATTTCATCTCTTGTATTATCTGCTATATCTTTATCAAAATTAATAAGCAATTCATAATCTACATCAAAATCCAAAAATTTTTCTCTTTTTTGTTCGTTTAAGTAATCTATTAATTCAGCAAATTTTTCTGTATCTAATTTCTTCTGAAGTAATAAACATATCATATAAAATTCCATTTCTTTACTATTTAACCTTGGAATTCTAATTGGATATTGTATTAATTTTTCTAGATATTCTTTACCTATATCAATTTCTTGTCCCTTAATTTCTTTAAATTTGTTTTTTACAGCATAAGCTATTTGTCTTTCATCTGCTCCAATAATAAATACGGTATTACCTGTAAATAAAAACAGCCTAATTGCTTCTAGTGTTGATAATATTGTGTCAGGACTACATCTATCTAATTCGTCAATAAAAATGATAAGCTTATCTATTTTAGTTTCTTCTAATAAATCATCAAACTTTTTTCTAAATTCTTTAATATCATTTCTAATACTATTTTCATTCATCTCATCTTTAATGTTTTCTTTAATTTTGTCCTTCATTTCAGTATGGTCTTCTTTTGCAAAATCTGTTAATAAGATTGATAATGCACTAAATAATCCTCCTGTAGTTGCAATATCCATTCCTAAAAGGAATGATTTCTTAAATAATTTTAATTTATCTACACTTTTATATAATCCTTGAACAATATCCTTTGCTTTTTCTGATAGCTTTTTTTCCTCACAAATTTTATCTAATATACTCCCTAACAATGATGCTTTGGCATCTTCATAACTTTCAAATAACCATGCGTTAAAGTTTAAGCATACTATATTCTTATTGTCCTCAAAATCATTAATTGCTAATTTTATTAAACTTGATTTTCCACTTCCCCAATCTCCATATACTCCTATTGTAGCTGGTAATAAATCTTCGTTATCAATAATATCCTTTAAAACTCCTATTAAATAATCAAAATCTAAAAAATCAATCTCTGCTTCACTATCTTTCCACATATTTTTCACCTCTAATTTATTTCAATTAATATATCACATTTTTCCAATATTCTCAACACTTTGACAAAACATTGTATTATATTACAAAATTCGACATATTAAATTTATATTACATTTTATCTAGTATTTTATTGTCTTATATATTTTCTTTTATGAATTTTTGTGTAATCTTTGTAACACTTGAAAAATAAAGAAAAACTACTAGAATTAGCATTAAAATTGTAGTATAATCATGACAATTAAATATTAACAAACTTCCACCCATAAGTATGCTGAAAGGAGGTGAAAAAAGCAATGGCTGGAAGTATTGAAAAAAGAGGTGAAAATACTTATAGGTTAGTCGTTTCAGGTGGCAAAAATCTTGATGGTGCTAGATGTAAAAAAACAAAAACTATACATGGTACAAGAAAAGATGCTGAAATAGCCTTAGCAGAATTCATTACAGAAGTAAATCGTGGATTAGTTCCAGAAGGGAAGTCAATTACCTTTGAAGAATTCTTTTATATTTGGGATGAAAAATATGCTTCCAAAGAATTAGCACCAAAAACTTATTCAAGATATATTGGAATATTAAAATCTCGAATTCTTCCATATTTAGGTTCATTTCCTTTAGACAAAATCAAACCAACAGATTTAATGAACTTTTATGATATGTTAGAAAATGATACTCAGATAAAGAGAATAGCAAAAAATAATGGTCAAAGAACTTTAAAACCATTATCTCCAAAAACAATTCTAGAGCACCATAGACTAATAAGTGCTATGTTACAAAATGCAGTATATTGGCAGTTGTTACCTTCTAATCCTGCTAGAAGAGTTAAACCACCAAAAACTAAGAAACCTAAAATGGAATTTTTCAATGATGATGAATGCAAGTTTCTTATACAATCTTTAATGGAACTTACTGGAAGTAAGTTAAAGTACAAAGTAGCAATTCTTCTTGATATTTTCTCTGGTGTAAGACGTGGAGAACTTATTGGACTTGAATGGTCTGATGTAGATTTTAAAAATGAATCTATTAATATAAATAAATCTACTCAGTACTTACCTGAAAATGGAATTTTTGACAAAGATACTAAAACTGAAAGTTCTAATAGAATCGTTCCAATACCAAATTATATTACACAAACTCTTCTTGAATATAAAGAATGGTATGATGAACAAAAAGACATCTGGGGAGATAAATGGATTGATTCTAATAAACTATTTGTACAAGATAACGGGAAACCTATGCATCCAGATACAATTGGAAAATGGTTTAAGCCTTATATTGAAGAATTAGGACTACCTATAATTAAATTTCACGGTATTAGACATACAAATGCTACTCTCATGATTGCTAATAATGTTGATATAGCAACAGTATCTGCAAGACTTGGACATGCAAGTATTAATACTACTATAAAATACTATGTGCATCCATTAGAAAAAAATATGAGAAAAGCAGCGTATGTATTACAAGACCTATTAATAGGTGACAACTAATAATCTTTTTTCAATAAAATTACAAAAATTGCTTTTTTAAGTCTTATTGTGAAATTTTAGGCTATTTATAGCTATTTAAAGTAGCTTGTGTCCCCAAGCTGTCCCCAAAAGTAGCCTAAAATCCACTTTCGCAAAAAAATAAAGAGTCCACAATCTCTTGCGACTCTAAGTTTTAATCTTGGTTGCGGGGGTAAGACTCGAACTTACGACCTTCGGGTTATGAGCTAATAAATTCCTTCCTAAATCTTATCCACATCAATTCCCAATTTCCTAAAATTTTCATTTATTTTACTCATATCCCTATACATACCTTCTTTCAACTCAAACCTATAATTTTCCTTTTCTATATTTATACCTTCATCTTCTAATTCTTTATCAATATCATATGCCACTTTTACAAATTGAAATGAAATATCTGAATTATATTCTTTCCTTCCATATTCTCCTTCTATAATTACATAATTACTTTTTGTTGTTTCTAATACATTACTATCTTTTGTTTTGTTTCTTATAACATCAAAAGAGTTTCCTACACTTCCTACATTTATAATTGTTTTATTGTATATTTTATCCATATATGGATGATGAATATGCCCATAGATAATAACATCTGCTACTTTCTGAGATACTGTATTTGGGCTTGGCAAAAACATTTGATATTTTGTTTCAATACTATCTACATTTATTATTGCTCTATTGTTAACTGTTGGAGTTGCATGAAATAATCTTATTAAACTCCCACTCATATAAAATTCATGGCAAAATGGTAAATTTGATAAATATTTCCTGTCTTCTTTGCTTATTAGTGATTGATTCCATTTTATCCTTTTTTGTTCTTGCTCATATACTTCTTCTATATTTTTATGTTCTTTGGAAAAATGTTCATCACAGTTTCCTTGTAATACTATTTCACAATTTTTTCTTACTAATTCTATGCATTCTTTTGGATGTACTCCTTTTGCTATTATATCTCCTAGACATATTATTTTATCTACTTTTCTTTTTTCTATGTCTTTTAATGTTGTTTTTAAAGCTTCTAAATTTCCGTGTATGTCTGAAATAATTGCAATTTTCATTTCTTATCTCTCCCTATGTTTAGTCTTTTATGTTTATTATTGTAACATAGCCCTTACTTGTTTTCAATGATTTATTTTTTCTATACTTTAAGATATGAATTAAAAACTTAGTATTGACATTATAAATTTAACTGTTTTACAATTAAGATATTGGAGGATTAGATTATGAAAATAATAGAATATGATTCAATATATGATGAACAAATTAAAAATTTACTTGTAGAATTGCAAAACTATTTAATTGATATTGATGATTGGCACACACAAGTAATGATTCCTGAATATAGAGAAAATATTTTTAAACTGGATATGAATAAAGTAAAAAAACAAAACGGAAAAATATATCTGTCTATAGAAAATGGCATAGTTAATGGACTTATTATAGGTATAGTAGAAGAAAAAGATGAAATTGATAAACTGACAAATGATTGTGCTAAAACTGGTTCAGTTCTTGAATTAGTAGTTAAAAGCAATATTCGTGGTAATGGGATTGGTAAATCTTTATTAGATAAAATAGAAGAGTATTTTAGAAGTATTTATTGCAAAAGAATTAATATCGAAGTATTTGGTCCAAATAAGAAAGGATTAAATTTTTATGAAAAAAATGATTATATAATTAGAGATGCAATTGTTTCTAAAAGATTGTAGGAGGTATTTTTATGATAGGAAATCCTATTGATTATGATAAAAAATTTAAAGATAATTTACCCATTTTTCCACCTAAATTTGATTCAGAATTAAGAAGATATATAAATTTAGTTCCTGGAAAAGAAGTTTTAGATTTAGGAATTGGTCAAGGTAGAAATTCTATTCCTTTAGCTGATTTGGGATTTAACGTAACTGGAGTAGATTTTTCTACTAAATATTTGGAATTTTGTAAGAAAACTTGTGACAAGCTGAATTTGATACATAGTGATATTAGAACTTTTAATATAGAAAAAGATAAATATGATTTAATTCATTCTAGATTTGTATTGCATTTTTTTCATAAACAAGATAGTTATGAAATTATCAAAAATATTAAAGAAAATTTAAAAATTGATGGTATGATATATATTTATGTATTTTCTATATATGATCCAAGATTTCAAAAATATACTAATTCATTAGAATTTGATTGTTTAGAAAATAATATTTTTCATCATAAAACTAGTGATACTTATGTTAGCTTTTTTACTAAAGATGAAATTTTAAATTTATTTAAAGATTTTAAGACTATTTGTATATCTGATGAATACTGCTTAGAGTTTGCTAAAGAAGCTCCTCGTTATACTGGATTTATAAAATATATTGGTAAAAAGATAAAATAATTTATTTTAAAATTTTAGACTTGTATATTTTGAAATTTTATATTTATTTCTAACCCAAAAAAGATAATCTTTTTTGGGTTTAGAATATTTTTTCTGATTTTTTTATTATTTTTATTCTTAATTCTTAATTTTTATATTTTTTATTCTTATGTTTTCTATCCTATATTATTCTAAAACCAAAGCACTTTTGGGGCAAAAACTTGAACATTTACCACATTTTATGCATTTTTCATAATCTACTTTTGGGGCATTAAATCCTTCTTGTGTTAATGCTCCTACTGGGCATACTTTTATTGATGGGCATTTGTGATTTTGTGGACATTTTTCTTGAATAACTTTTAACTTTTTTTCCATAAACTTTTCTCCTTTATTTGATTTTTGGTTGCTTATTTTTACACAACTTCTACTATATATTTATTATCTTCATTTTGATTATATCACTTTTTTTAATCTGTGTATATTTAAATAAAATTTTTTCTTATTTGATATAATCTGAACTGTAAACTTTTATTGTATTTTTAATAAATCTTTAAAATTTTGTGATATAATATTCATAAATTGAGTCTCTTTTTTTGTAGTTTTTGTGACAAAAACATTATATCAAATGATTCTCAATTTTTTCATTCTCATATTATTTTACACTATTGAATTAAGAAAGGAATTAATTTTTTTATGTTAAAAATATATAATATAATAGAAAAACAGGAATACCTTAGAGAAGTTGCAGAATTAACTCAAAAAGAATGGGGTAGTCCTTTAAATACAGAAGAAGAATTTGAAGAAAAAATAAATAAAAAAATTACAAAAATAATTAAAAATTTTGATAACCCTTTATATTGCAAACTTATTTTACTGGATAATGATGTACTAATTGGATTTATTTCAATCTTTCCTTCTGATGGATTGGAAAGAAAAGATTTATTTCCATGGTATTCTACTATGTTTGTTAAAAAAGAATATAGAGGAAAAGGATATTCTAAAATTCTTAATAAAACTATTTTAGAAGAGGCTAGAAAAAGAGGTTTTCATAAATTGTATTTAAAAACAAATTTAATTAATTACTATGAAAAATTTGGAGCAAAATATCTATATGATTTAAATAATGGAGAAAAGATTTATTTCTTTTCAATCTAAAATTTAAAAGAGGAGGTTTATATGTCTAAAAATAGTGGTAAACGCGATATTTTAATTTTCCCAAAATTTAATAATATAGATAAGATACAAGAAATCAGAAATAAATATGATAAATTGGCAAACCTAATTCCTCCTCATATTACTTTGGCTTTTCCTTTTTTTGATAAAATTAGTAATGAAGAGTTAATAGATAAGTTATCATATTTATTAAAAAATTTCTTTCCCTTTGATATTATTTTTAGTGGATTATCTTTGTCTGATGATAATTATATTTTTTTAAATTGTATTAAAGGTCGTGAAAATTTAATATATTTACATGATGAGATATACAAAAAAATATTATCATCTCATTTTAATGATTCCATTACTTATGTACCACATATTACTCTTGGTCAAGCTTCTAGTATTGATGAATTAAATGGTTTTAATTATACTTTTTCTACTTTTGTTGATGAAATATCTATAGAATTGATTGGAGAAAATGATGAATCAATTATTATAAAAAATATTGAACTGGGGAAGAATTTTTAATTCTAAATACTAGGTTCATCTTTTTTCTTTGATTTTTCTACAATCTTTTTTAGTAAATCTTTTTCCTCTACCATATATTTATCGAATTCATCTATATTTGTTTCTTTTATCCAAAGTTGTCCTTCTCCTTTATTTCCTCTGTGTTGTCCTTTTGAAAAATATTCATTGCTTTTTACTTCATCACTAGATAATACCCAATATCTTATTTCATCTGTCCATACACCAATCCATACAAATACATCACAACATAGTGGCTTTATTTGTTGAAAATTCATGTCAAACTCACTTTTTGAATCACTTGATAATGCTTTTTCTACCAATGATTTTCCACTTTCTCTTTTTACTGCTCTTGATGCTTTTACTTCTATTTTTATTCCTTTATACCAAAAATCGTATTCTCCATCATAGCTTGGATCTAATTCTTTACTTGGCTTTTCTAACTCTTTTACTTTGCTTTTTAAAAAACTTTGTGCCCATGTTTCTCCAAATGTTCTCGGTGCGTTTATTTCAAAAACATGTAGATATTTATTTCGGTTTAGATATTCATTTCTTAGTTGATTGTATTCTTCTATACTTATTAGTCCTTCTGAAATTAGATGGCAGAAAATATATTCAAATTTATTGAATGGATATTTGCTTTTTAGTGTTTCTATGTTTTCTGGTGATAATTTTTCTTTATATTTACTTTTTTCTATTTTTTTGTTTAATTCTTTTAATAATATTTCCATAAGACTTCCTCCAAGTTATTTTTATTATTATTTTTATATCATTTTATGCTTAATTTTGCAATATTCTTTTTTATGACTTAATTTAAAAGAAATGTTGTATACCTAGCTTGTTATAGTTTACTATGTTTGATTTTTATGTAAATTTATTGTATGATAAATTTAATCCACTACTGTTATAATCTTTTGTAAAAGATTTTTTAAAACCTACTAAACAATATAAGGAGGTATTCTATACTAATGAATTTTTTATATGTCATGATGATTATAACTCTTTTATCGTATCTAATATTGATTAGAAAACAGATTAAAAATGATGTATTAGATTCACAAAAAAGTATTAAGAATCGGTGCATTTTGACTTTAATTTTATGTTTTCTGTTTATAGCAATGTCTTTTTTGCATCCAACAATGACTATGGCTATATTATTATTTGTTTTTTTAATAATCTTAGCAGTGCAGACTGTACGGATTAAAAATGCAAATTGAATAATGAAAATTGGTGGAGAATAAAGTAGGTTTTGGGAAAAGATGAACATTTATGTTCGTCTTTTTCTTTTATCACAATCTATTTTTTAGTTGATTTAATATATGTTATGATTTATCCATTTTCTGTTATAAGTATTTAACTAGAAGATTTTTCTATGACTTTTTTATTATTTTTGTATTTACTATTATATTTTTGTTTGTTATATAGTTTATTGTTAATTTCTAGATTATATCATTTTAGTAGTACTTATTCGTAAATTAGTAAAGATAATTAATAAATTGCAAAATTTATAAATCTATGGCTAAGAAGTAATATTTTTTATAATTTAACATATAATAATATAAGGAAATAATTTTTTATCCGGACTTTTTTATTAAATTACTTAAAATCTATTGACAAAAGTACTATAGGCGATGTATAATAAAAAAGTCATATATCGCGGGGTGGAGCAGTTGGCAGCTCGTTGGGCTCATAACCCAAAGGTCGTAAGTTCGAGTCTTACCCCCGCAACCATTTTGAGGCTTTAAGCCTCTTTTTTTGTTTTTTAATTTTTATATTGATTTGAAAAATACCTTGGTGTCAAGTATCTTATCGAAAAAATCTTTTAATTGTTTTTCCCTCTTTTTCTAAGCTTGCTACTAAAACTTACTTTTTTGAACCAAAATCGGCACCACACCGTGGTGCCGATTTTGTTCGCATTATTTACTCTGTTTCATCTCCCCCAATATCTGTTGAAAGACTACTGGGTAAGTCATCCGGCATATTGTCAGCCCATACATAACTGTTTTTCTGCAAGTAGTCATTGTACGAGTTTGCAGTCTGGATGGCTCTGATTCGAGCCGATTCTGCATACGATCTCATATTCTCATTCTCATTATTACAGTATGTGTTATAAATATCTACATCTGCATTATAAGAACTAATATAAGCCCGTGCAGTGTCTTCTACCTTTTTCCTATTTTCATAGGAGGTGTTATCATCGGCTTTTTCTACATCATGCCAGTATGTGTTCCATACTGTCCGACCGATAGTTGTTGCACTAAAGAACAATACAACGATTATTGCGATGAATGCCAAAATTTTTCCGCTTTTACTCATTACTGGTCTGCCTCCTCTCCATTTGTTACAACAGAAAGCATTGGATCTTCTATCTCATAGTACTCACTAGAGTAGAAATAAATACCATTCCATTCTTTGTATGAACCATCTACTGTAAAGTAAAATATACCCTCATTGTTTTCTCCATAGGTTCCATCTATATCGGGTATCCAATCTGCTGTTGCAGTTGCTCCTGTGGTATAAAATTCACTGTCCGGAGTAAGATATGTCGTGAGTGGAGTTATCTGTCCATCGACAGTATCTCTTGCGACACAACCTATTCCATCAAGGAACAAGTAAATGTAGCCCAGAGGCTTATCCACCTCACATTCGACATTACGCGACTT
This sequence comes from uncultured Clostridia bacterium, assembly GCA_904384245.1. Lineage (GTDB taxonomy): Bacteria > Bacillota > Clostridia > TANB77 > CAG-508 > CAG-269. The sequence goes on along the minus strand of CAJFJM010000008.1, from coordinate 14,914 downwards.
TTCGATTTTACCGTTCAGATAATATGCTCGTCTTTCAAGGTTATATCTCTGAAGAGAAAATTCAATGTCAGTCGGCGTTGGTTGGTTTTCTTGGAGTTTGTTGCCTGCTTCTAAGGTGTTTCTTGTATCCTTATCGGAACCACTTTCTTTACACCCAGTAAGCATCGTTGCCACCAGTAAAATCAGAGTTACAATTGCGATGATCCGTTTTTTCATAAAGCTACCTCCATTCGTTTTTTGCTTTGTTTATAGGATCTCATGATATAAAATCATACTATGATTATAACATATTTTTAGGTTGTTTGCAATTTTTCCAATCTTAAAAAAATCTTGATATTTACAAATAACTATAGTAAAATATAGACATAAATTAAAAGAAAGTGAGATATTGATGAGATACACAAAAGATTTTGGAAAACTAGGTTTGCCAGAAGATTTTAAATTTGGAATAGAATTGGAAGCATACAATGTAAAAACAAAAGGAGAAGATAGCCTATATTCAGGAGAAAGTGCAGAATATATTAAAAGTAAAAATTGGCACATGGCAACAAAGAGTGAAGAATCCCTTGTTGGCGAAGGTGGAGCTGAATTAGTATCACCTATATTAAGAGATACTAAGCAGGATTGGGAAGATATTTTTGCCATGTGTGAGCAAATGAAAAAGTTTCCTGGGAATAAAGGCAATAAAGTTATTGCAGACAGTAAATGTGGATTGCATATTCATTTTGATGCAGAATGTTTGGCTAAAAATCCAAACAAAATGAGGAATTTTTTGCGATTATATGCAGAATCAGAAGAATTACTATATAAAATGTGTAATGATAAAAATGATCCAATAAGAAAAGGAGCAATAAACAAGGATTTTAAAGGAATACATCTTATTTCTGCAATGTGGAGAAATGGAATGGCAGCACCTACTGGAAAGAAAATATTAAAACAAATACAAGATGGTACATTAAAACTATCATATAAGAAGTTTGGGAAGTTAAGAATGTTGGCAAGCAAATATAAGTTAGATGAAAGGCGATATGCTGGACTAAATTTAACGAATATAGGAAATAGTAAGAAAAATACTATTGAGTTCAGAATGGCAAATGGAACACTAGATTTAGAGGTTATAAAACAAAATGTATTTTTATATGCTTCATTAATAAATACTGCTATTAAAATGACTGATAATCCAGAATTATATCAGGACAGCTTATCACAGTTTTATAAAACAGATGTAACTGAAAAAGAAAAAGCTGAAAATTTCTTAAAACTTATTATAGAAAATCCTGAAGATAGACAAATTTATATAGATAGGTGGGAATCTGTCAAACAAGCACAAGTATTTCAAAAAAATGAAAGAAAAGGTTTTGCACAGAATAGATTTAAAAGAGAACAATTCAAGCAAATAGCAATGAGGACACCCGCAGATATAGTACATTCAACATATGCTCATTTTAAAGAAATTATTACAAGAACAAATGATAAAGGAGCAATTACTTATGATAGATGAGGTATATAGAAATTCATTTAAAGAAGTATATGAAATATTAGAAAATACTGAAAATGAATTATTAGAAAAAATTCCAACTAAATTCATGAATTTTATAAAAGAGAATATGAATGGGAATTATAAAACTAATATACAGCCAGATGTGGATATAGATAAACAACTGTTATTAAAAGAAACAGAGGCGGTTTTATCTTTAATTTACAGAAGTTATTGGGCAACAGATAAAGAAAAACAAGAATTTGCTATAAAAGACCAACAGGAATTTATTAAAAAAGAAGAAAAGAAAAAAGAACAATATCATGGGAAAGATATTTATCAAGTATTTGAAGAAAGAAAAAATATCAATAAAATTGCGATAGACAATAATTTGATGGTAATAAAAAAGGAAAACTTTATAAAGAAATTTTTCAAAAAAATTTTTAATATATTTAAAAGATAAGAGTCAGTTCATTTCAATTCGAATTGACTCTTTGTTATATATAAATAATCAATTTATTCTTGATTTTAAGCGCATTTTCCTTATGCAATAAGATTTTTTATATCAATACTTTTACTTCTTTATTTTCTACTAATTTCTTAAATCTCTTTCCATCTTCTTTATCTCCCACTATCAATCCATAATGTGTTGGGATTACTACTTTTGCTTCTATTGTATTTGCTAATTCTGCCGCTTCTATATAGTCCATTGTGTACGTTCCTCCTACTGGGATGAATGCTATATCACATTTTATGTTTTGTATTTCTGGGATATTGTCTGTGTCTCCTGCTATGTAATATTTTATTCCTTCAAATTCAATTATATATCCTGTCCACATATTCTCTTTTGGATGGAACTTTTTATTCACATTATATGCATAAGTTGTGGAAAATTTTATTCCATCTATTTCATATTTGTTGTTTGGTTCTACAAGTAATATGTTTTCTTCTTTTATTAGCTTTTGTGCTTCTTCTTTTCCGTCTTTTACTATAATTATTTTTGTGCTATCTTTTTTTATTTTATTTATATCTTCTGGTGAAAAATGGTCATAGTGTGTATGTGTGCAAAATATGTAATCTGCATCGTTTTTTTCTTCTTTTATTTTGTATGGGTCTATATATATAATTTTTCCTCCAGATATTTTTATACTGTTATGGCATAATAAATCTACTTTTGACATAATATTATCCTCCTATATGTTTTTAAATTTTTGATATATTTAAAATTTAAGTATGAATAATTTTTATTATTATTTTTAATGATTTTTTAATATTTGTAGCTATTTTAATTACCTTTTTATGTGATTTCTAAAAAGTAACTATTTTAATTTTTTTAGGACTTTTCTAAAAATTTCCTTATACTTTCTGCTAATTCTTGTTCTTTGTTTGTATAACTATGGTCTGTTCCATCTATATATCCAATGTCTTTTTTAGTATTTGTTATTTTTTCATTAAGCATTTTACAAAGGTCTTCTGGTTTTTGTAAAATTAACTCATTTATATTTCCCCATCTCATCATCAATGGTACTTCTATTTTATTTAATGTTTCAAAATTATATTCTTTTTCAGAATATCTTGCAAAATCTATTTTTTGATAGTCTCTTGCATATTTTAAAAATGTTTTTACACTTATTGGATGTATAAATGTTTTTTCTGGCATTAAAATATTTTCCATTTTTTCTCTTTCCATATTTTTTGCATATGTTAACATCTCTGGAAATCTTTCATTTAAATATATTCTTGTTGCTGTTGGTATATCTACTAGTGATAATAAAATTATTCCTTTTATATTTTCTAATATTTCTTTTTTGTTTTCGTCAATTAGTTTATTGTATGTGTATACTGTTTTTGTTGCTCCTAAACTATGTCCCATTAGATATATTTCTTTATATCCTTGTTTTTTTGCAAATTCTATTGCTCCTACTATGTCATAATAGCTTTCTTCTACATCTTCAAATGCTGTTCCTCCTAATTTCTTTTCTCCTTTTTCTGTTTTTATATAACTTATTATTTCTTTTCCTCTGTTATTATATTCTAGCATATCTGTTTGTATTTTTTCTATTTCTTCTGCTATTTTTTCGTCTCTGTATTTTAAACAGTCTGTTGCCATTCCATGTGTTGATATTAGTATTTTTTTATTGTTTGTTTTTGCTTTGTATAATATTCCTGATAATTTTATATAGTCTGATGTTTGAAAGTGTATTATTTCTCCTTCCATAATCTTCCACCTCCTTTTTTGTTTTAATATATCATATAAGTTAGATTTTTTCAAACTTAAAATTTTTGAATTTTTTTATGATTTATAGCTTTATTTTTATAGAAAAACTTCAAAATAGAAGTATATTATAATTTTATTTGATGTGGTTTATTATAGCTGTGAATTGTAACTGAACTTTATGTCTTTTATAAAAAAATTATATCTTTGGTAAATTGTAAAAGTAAAATATAGTTTGTAAAATTAACGTTAAGTGTAGGATAAATAGCTAAAAATTAAGACTTATATATAAATTAAGACTTATATATATAAATTTAATTGTAACTTAATATTTTTTGTGTTATACTTTATCTGTATTAAATTATTTAAATTTAGGAGGTATATTATGAAAAATGAATTACTAATAAAAAAATGTGCATCTTGTGGTGCATTAGTTAAAGTTATTGAGGATTGTACTTGTGAAAATTGTGGAATTAAATGTTGTGGTGAAGAAATGAAACTTTTAGTTCCAAATTCTGTTGATGCTGCAGTTGAAAAACATGTTCCTAATTATGAAAAAGTGGAAGATGAGATTTTTGTTACTGTTAATCATGTTATGGAAAAAGAACATTTTATTGAATGGGTTTGTTTAGTTGCTGATAATAAGGAATATTGGATTAAACTTTATCCTGAACAAAATGCTGAGTGTCGTTTTCCTTATATTCCTGGTTCAACTCTTTATGCTTATTGTAATAAACATGGTCTTTGGAAAAAAGATGTAGAATAATTAGATAAGAGTGAATTAAATTTTTTAAAAGTAAGAATCACTTCTGGTTAAAAAAGAAATATAGAGAATTGCACCATTTTGATGGTATAATACTCTATATTTTTATATTTGTTATTCACTTTTTAGCTTTTTATTTTAGGATATCATTATATTTTATCTTAAAAAACCATTTATTATCTCTTCTTCTGCTTCTTTTTCTGTTAGTCCTAGTGTCATTAGTTTTGTTATTTGTTCTCCTGCTATTTTTCCTATTGCTGCTTCGTGTATTAGATTTGCGTCTACATTGTTTGCTGTTATTTCTGGTGTTGCTGTTACTATTGCTTTGTCTTTTATTATTGCATCACATTCACTGTGTGCAAAACATTTTGCGTTTCCATATATTTTAGATGTGAATTCTTGTTTTGATTTGTCTGCTGCTACTGATCTTGATGTTACATGTGTGCTTGCATTTTCTCCATTTAGTTGTACATCAAACATTGTTGTTGCTGTTTGTATTCCATTTGTCATTATTTTTTCTGTTACTACAAAATTTGTATTTGCGTCTAATATTCCTTTTGTTTCTCTTATGCACGAATCAACTCCTTTTATTTGTACACTTTCCATTTCCATATTGCTTCCTTCTTTTAGGTATACTTCTGTTACTGGATTTAGTACTCTTTTTCCATCTCCTATTCCTTCTCCATAGTGTTTTTCTATGTATTTTACCTTTGCTCCTTCTTCTAAGTAAAATCTGTGTATTCCATCATGTTGTGATTTTTTGTGGTGGTCATTGTGTATTCCACATCCTGCTACTATTATTACATTTGCATTTTTACCTATATAGAAGTCATTATATACTAAATCTGTTAATCCACTTTCTGTGATTATTACTGGTATGTGTATAAATTCAAATTTTGTGTTTTCTTTTACATATATATTTATTCCTGGTTTGTCTTTTTTGGTTTCTATTGTTACATTTTCTGTGTTTTTTCTTTCTATTCCTTGTCCATTTTTTCTGATGTTATATGCTCCTTCTTTTATTTCGTCATAATTTGTTATGTTGTTTAATAAATTTTTATCAACTTCTTGTATTTTATTGTCTTCCATGTTTTCTCCTTGCTTTTATATATTTAGGTTTTTTAGTTTTACCTATAAACTTTTACATTTTTTTATTTTACAACATGTTTTTGATATATTGTTTTTTAAAAATTCTTCACTTGTTTCTATTTTTTCTATCTTTCCTTGTTTCATTAAAATTACTTTATCTGCTATTTCTAAAATTCTTTCTTGGTGTGATATTATTAGTGTTGTTCCTTTTACTATTTCATTTATGTTTTCAAATATTTCTATTAGATTGCTAAAACTCCATAAGTCAATTCCTGCTTCTGGCTCATCAAATATTGTTAATTTTGTTTTTCTTACTGCTACTGTTGCTATTTCAATTCTTTTTAGTTCTCCTCCTGATAGTGAACCATTTACTTCTCTGTCTACATATTCTTTTGCACATAATCCTACTTTTGATAATATATTACATGCTTCTTTTTTTGTTATATCTTTTTTTGATGCTATTCTTAATAAATCAAATACTGTCATTCCTTTAAATTTTACTGGTTGTTGAAATGCATAACTAATTCCTAAGTTTGCTCTTTTTTCTATACTTAGGTTTGTTATGTCTTTTCCTTGGAATAAAATTTTTCCTGAGTCTGGATTTTCTATTCCCATTATTATTTTTACTAATGTTGATTTTCCTGAACCGTTTGGTCCTGTTATTGCTATAAATTTATTTGTGTCTATTTTTAAATTTATGTTGTCTAATATTTTTTTATTATCTCTTTCAAAACATATATTTTGTAATTCTAACATTTTTTCCTCCTATTTCTGCTTTTCTTTTTTTAATCTGTTTTTTGCTGTTATTTTTATACAGTTTTTGCATTTTTCACTTGTTTCGTCATAGTCACAGTCTAAATCTCCTAAGTTTAACACCTTATTTATGAACTTTTCTAATTTTTCTTCTGTTTCTGGTGATATTGCATGTTTCATTGCTTTTGCTTCTTTTTCTGCTTGTTTTTCTTCTATGTCTAGTATTTTATTTAAAAATATTTTTACTATATCTTCTTTTTTTAGTATCTCTTGTGCTTGGATTTCTCCTTCTTTTGTTAATTTTATTTCTCCATAAGTCTTGTAATTTAGCAATTTTAAGTCTTTTAGATTGTTTATTGCTCTATTTACACTTGGCTTTGTTATTCCTAATCTTTTTGCTATGTCTGTTACTCTTATTTCTTTTTCTGTTTTTGATAATATGTAGATTGTTTTTATGTATTCTTCTTGGGAATTTGTAAGTTTCATTATTATTCATTCCTTGTTAATATATTTAGGTTTTATCCGGATTACCTATAAATTTTATTTATTTGTGTTTTGTATGTTTGTTTTGTTAGCTTGCACTAACATAATAGCATCATTTTCTATTTTTGTCAATAAATTCATAAAATTATCATATCTTTAATTTTTTCATATTTACTCTCCCCTATTCCACTTACCTCTTTTATTTCTTCTATTGATGTAAATTTTCCATTTTTATTTCTATAATCTATTATTTTTTGAGCTGTTGATTCTCCTATTCCTGGTAATGTATCTAATTCCTCTTTTGTTGCTGTGTTTATATTTACTTTTTTTGTTTGATTATTTGACTGGCTTGTTTCACCTTCTGCATTTGTTTTTGGTAATCCACTTTCTGTTGTAATATTATTTGGATTTTGCGTTCTATTATTTTCTAAATTTTCTCCTTTTTTTGGAATATGTATTTTCATTCCATCTTCTATTTTATATGCTAGATTTATTGTAGTAACATCTGCGTCTTCTGCTAGTCCTCCTGCTTTGTTTATTACATCTATTATTCTACTTTCTGGTTCTAATTCATATACTCCATTATTTTTAACTGCTCCTGTTATATGTACTATTACTTTTTCTTTTGATTTTTCTTCTGTTTCTTCTTTTATTTCACTTTTGTTTTCATTTGTGTTAGTACTTAAATTTAAATCTGCTATTTCTGCTATGTTATTTTGAGTGTTTTTATTATAAAAATAGAATATTGTGCATATTATAATTAGTAAAATGATTGCTATAATTTTTTGCTTTTTGTTGAAATTTTTCATATATTTTCCTCCTTATTATGTTTTTATTAAGCTTACAGGCTTTTTTGATATAATTATAATAATTGATTACTTTTCAATGCTTAAAATAAATAAATAAATAATTCTTACAATTCGCTATCTTATTCTTGAAAAATTATTATAATTATTGTATATTATTTATATAGATTTACTTATGGAAAGGATTGTGTACAAATGATTTACAGAAAAGTTTTAACTTTTTTTATCTTTTTTGTATTAGTTGGATGTTTTTTATTTTGTAATATATCTTTTGCAGATTCTACTGCTCCTGAAATTTCAGCAGAATCTGCAATTCTTATTGATTCTTCATCTGGTAAGGTTTTTTATACAAAAAATGAAGGGCAAAGAATGTTTCCTGCAAGTACTACTAAAATTTTGACTGCAATACTTACTTTGGAAAATTGTAAATTAGATGATGTGGTTACTGTGCCTTATGAGGCTATTTCTTCTATTCCTTCTGGTTATTCTATTGCTGCTCTTCAAACAGATGAACAACTTACAGTTAATCAGCTTTTACAGATGATGATGGTTTATTCTGCTAATGATGCTGCTAATGTTTTGGCTTTTCATATTTCTGGTTCAATTGATAATTTTGCAAATTTGATGAATCAGAAATTGGCAGAACTTGGATTGACTAATACTCATTTTACTAATCCAAGTGGAATGCAAGATGAAAATCACTATACAACTGCTCATGATTTATCTATTTTGATGCAGTATTGTATGAAAAATAATACTTTTAGACATTTGGCTGGATTAAAATCTTGTTCAATTCCTGCAACTAACAAATATCAAGCTAGAACTTTTTATACTACTAATAATTTACTTGTAAATAGTGAGTCTAATATTGCAAATAATAGTTATTATGAGTATGCTATAGCTGGTAAAACTGGCTTTACATCTGAAGCTAAAAATTGTTTGGTTTCTGTTGCTAGTAAAGATGGTTTAGAACTTATTTGTGTTGTTTTAGCTGCTGGGACTAATCCAAATGGAACAAGTACTAAATTTTCTGATTCTAAGGCTTTATTTGAATATGGATATGCTAATTATGGAATTAAATCTGTATTAGAACAGGGTTATACAGTTTCTTCTATTACTATTCCTAATGCTACTGATGATACTAAGAATCTTGATTTAGTTGCTTCTTCTGATATTTCTGTTTTGATGAAAACTTCTGATATGAATAATAATTTTGAGTATAGAATTGATTTGGATAATAATTTATTTGCACCTATTTCTCAGGGACAAGTTGTAGGGAAGGTTGTTTATACTATTGATGGTGTTGAATATTCTTCTGATTTAATTGCTACTCATAGTGTTATTCCTTCGAATTCTTATATTGCTATTGTTGGAATAATATTGCTTGTTTTTGTTTTGTTTATATTGTTTAAATTGCTATTTCCTAAAAAGAAAAATATTGATACTTAATTGTTATTTTTAATTTTTTAGTGATATGAAAATAAATAATTACATATTTTATTTGTATAAAGATTTAAAATAAGAAAAGTAGCGAAGCTACATAAGCTTAGCTCACGCGGGTCTTTTTAAAAGACACTTTTCTTGTTATATACGGAAAAATTCATATAGGGTAAAGATAAAAGTCGATTTTTCCTATATAATAAAAAGGGGGCTATTTCTCCCCCCTTTTTATTTATGTTATTTGTTTTTGTTGAATTTTTATATCTTTGTTTTAATTACCAAAATCTTTACCTATTATGATTTGTACATCTACTTTACTTGTTGAAGATTTATTTGTTGATATACTTCCTACTCCTAATGTTTCTTTTATTTTATTTAAGTCTGAATTTTCTAGGCTTTTTCTATTTGTAATAATTGTTGTTGATATTGTTGATGTTGTTCCAGTTTTTGTTACATCATATCCTGCTTTTTTTAGGAGATTAACCGCTTCTTGTAATTTTGAACTTTCTCCACTTCCATTTATTACTTCTATTTTTATATTTGAACTACTACTTGTTTGATTGCTTTGTGTTGTACTATTTGTCTTGTTACTTGTTGTGTTTGATTGACTTGTACTTGATTCATTTTCTTCACTTTCTAATTTTTCTGGATAGAATAGTGAATTTATAAGTTCTTCTGTTTCTTCTTTATCAACTACAAATATACTTACATTGTTTGTTGTTGTTAAATCTGGTGTTGTTCCTGGTAATGATGCTGTTTGTAGGTTTTCTGTTGAGAATTCTACAGCATATGGTAAATAATCTTTTATTGCATTAAAATCTACATTTGTTATTAGATTTCTACTTGCTATATCTAATATTTGTCCTAGTTTTGTGATATTTCCTGCTGTTACTGTTTGGTCTATTACTGCTGTTATAAATTCTCTTTGATTTCTCATTCTTCCTATATCATTGTCACCATATTCTGGTGGGAAACTTGTTCCATCGTCATTTTTTCTAAATCTTAATAATTCTTCTGCTTCTTCTCCATCTATTTCTTGTAGTCCTTTTTTAAATTGTATATGAAGGTCTTGTGTTGGGTCATTATAATTCATATCTATAGGTACATTATATTCAATTGGTCCTATTGCATCTACTAATTCTATTAGTGCTTCTGTTCTTACAATCATATAATATTTTATGTCTAATCCTGTTAAGTCATTTACTGCATCTAATGTCTCTTGAGGATCTTTTGTTAAATTATATATTGCATTTATTTTTTCTGATGCTGTTGCTCTTTTTGTGTTTTTTCCTGTATATGAATCTCTAGGTATTGATAGTAAGACTGCTCTTTGAGAATTTGGATTGTATGATGCTACCATTATTGTGTCTGTTAAATCCACTCCTGCTTGGTCTGTACTAACACCCATTATTAGAACTTGTAGTTCTCCTAGGTTTTTCCTTGTATTTTCGTCATGTCCTGCCGCTGTTGCAAGCATTCCACTTAAACTTATTTCTCCTTCTATTTTAATACTGTTATATATAAAATATGCTACTATTGCTACTATTATTAGAAATATTACTAATAGTACTTTTTTCCATGTTTTCATTTTTTTGTTTTTTCTATTCTTTTTATTTATATTTTTTTTGTTATTTTTTTTATTATTTTTTATTTCTTCATTTTCTTTTGTCTCTCTTTTTGTTCTACTCAAAATAATCCACTCCTAAAAATTTATGTGATATTAGTATATCAAATATGATATTAAAAGGCAACAAAATTATACAAATTTTTTGCATTTTAAGTTAATAAAACAAATGATGATTGCTAACATTTTATTATCCAAGGAAAATATTTATAATATTGTGTTCATACATTTCTTTTGTTATGAATGATTCATTTATTTGTTTATGTAATGTATTTTCTGGATTTATTTGGCCTGCAAAACTTATTAGTAATAGAACTACATATATAAGTAAAATTCCTCTTAGTAGTCCATATATTACTCCACCAAGTTTATTTAATTGTTTTATTATTGGAATTTTTGCTACTATGTTTGCAAGTGCTGTTACAAAATGTAATGCTATTTTAATTCCAAAATATAGAATAAGCATTACCCCTATATTTATAATATTTATTGAAATTTGTTTTGCTACTTCTGGCATTATATTTATTATGTTACTTTCTTCTGTTCCATCTATGTTATCTCTATTTGCTAATTCATTATTTTGAGTAGTATTTTGAGTAGTATTTTCTTGTGAATTGTTTTCGTTATTATTTTGGGCTTTTTCTATTATTGCATTTTGTATATTTTCATCTAATGATGTATTGTCAATTATTAGTGCTGATATTGGTTTATATAGTACTAGTGTTGCAACTAATGCTATTATTACTGCACATAGTTGTATTGCAAGGGCTATTAGTCCTTTTCTGTATCCTAAAAAAACTGATAATGCTATAATTGCTATTACAATTATATCTACTATAACTCCCATTTTTAACTCCTTTACTGATAAAAGTTTGTGAATAGATTTTTTATTTATTTTTTAGTTTTGAATATCCTTTGAATTCTTTTAAACTCTTTAGAATCTTTTAGTTATTTATATATAATTATTGTGAATATTTAATATTTAAAAATTTTACTTTATAAATTTATTATTTCTATTCTGTCTCTATATACTATACCTGCAATAGAATTTGCTAGAACTACTTGTGTTATTTCTTGGCTTCCTATATATCTTTTTGCTAGCCAACCATTTGTGTTTATGAATTCCATTTCTGTTCCAAGATTTAATCCTATTATATTATTTGCTGTATATATTTCTTTAGTTACTGAATCTACTGTATAATTTATTGTGTTTTTAGTGTCTGTGTTTATAATTGAGACATTACTATCTGCTGTGAATAATCCTGATGATTTTTCTTCTATTGCCATTATTGAATTTTGCATGTTTATATCCATAAAAGTTACTTTTTTGTCTTCGCTTTTATATAGTGTTTCTATATTCCCATCTTCTGAAATGCTGTCTATTCTGTCTGTATACATACATATTAGTTTGTTTTTTTCTTGATATTTTATGTTTGTTATTAAATCATTGTTTTGTCCATCTATTTTATTTACTATAGAATTGTCTGGATTATTACTAGCTGCTTCTATTGAGATTATTTGTATGTTTGATTTTATTATAGTTCCTGATGTGTCTAGTTCTGCTACTGCTAAATATTTATTATCATTTGAAATACTTATATCTGCTACTCTGTTGCTTGCGTAAAATGTTTTAAATAATTCATTTCCTTTTTCATCATATACTTCTACAACTGCTTTATTACTTGTGTTTACAATTGTAACTGCTACATATCCATTTTGGTTTACTGTTATTTGTGATATGTTTCCAGTTATTTCTTTTTCCCATACAATATCTTTATCTGCTATCAAATAGATTTTTTTTCCATTATCTTCTCCTATTGCTAAATATCTATTTGATGTGTCTATTAGTGGTGTTGTTATTTCTAATGTTAGTGTTTTTTCTTCTTTTCCTGTACTATTGTATATTTTGAATTCGTTTTTGCTAAGTACTCCTATATTTTGACTAAATGCACATATTGTTGGATTTTCATCTTCTTTTAATTCTATTGTTGGTAAGTTTTCTTGATTTATTTCTTTTCTTAAAACATTTATGTCTATCCAGTTTCTAAATTGTTCATTTTTTGCGTATATAATCACTATTGTGATGCATGTGATTAAAAGTATTACTAATACAATTAGGATTATTAGTTTTTTCTTATTTATCTTTTTTTCTTGTTTTTCTTTCCAAAAATCTTTCATCTATTGTTTTGTTAGTTTTTTACTAACTTTTCCTCCCTTGTATAATATAATATTGTTATACCAGTTTTTGCTTTTTTTTTCAATAATTTTGGGGATTTTTTTGCACTTTTAATATGAATTTTTTGTGAAATTTATTTTTTTAATTTTTTATAATAAATGTATTTTATGTATATAAAATAATTTGTGTATAATTTTAAAAACTTCTTATGATATTTTTTATTTTATCATAAGAAGTTTTTTGTTTTTATTTACTCCCTTTTATTTTCTCTTTTTCTTGTATCTTAATAATAATCCAACTGTTATTATTAGTACTATTTCTACTACCATTATTACTATTATTTTGCTTGTGCGATCTAATCCTGTTGCTATTGTTAGTATCATTTGTGATTTACTACTGTTATCCTCTTCGTTTGTATCTTCATATCCTGCTGGATTACTTAGGTTACTTATTATTGCTGTGTTGTCTTTTTCTCCGAAGTTTGATTCTCCTGTGTTCCATCTTAAAGTTATTTCTATTTCTTTGTATTCTCCTGGTTCTATTGGTTCATCTTTAAGTGTATCTGTTGTTAGAATTCCATTTGATTCTTTCCAATCAATTTGATTATCATCTTGATTAAAGTTGTATCCTTGTGGGATTATTTCTGTTAATGTTCCTACTGTTCCTTCTATTTCTCCTGTGTTTGTTATTCTTATTATGTATGTTATTTTTACATTTGCTGTGTTTACTTTTGTTCTGTGGATGTCTAGTTTATAGATTTGTTCTTTTGTGTTATAATCTTGTGCTGTTTTTTCAACTCCATCTACACTTACCTTTGAAATCCATTTATCTACGGTTATATTAAAGTTTAGTTTTTCATAGTAGTAAATTACTGTAATCTTTTCTTTTTTCATTGTTCCTTTGGTGTTTTGTGTTTGGTCTACTAGTTTATAGTATGAGATGTCTTTGGCTTTTGTTTCGTATGGATCTTCTACATATCCTTGAATGTTGTCATTTTCAGATAGTAGATTGTTTGTGTCTTTTTCTACATATTGTATTTCTACTTCTGCTTTTTGTTTGTAATAGTATTGTACTAATATTTCTTCTTCTTCCATTTTTCCTTTACTATTGCTTGGTATTTCTATTAATTCATAACCTTCAATTTCTTTTTCTTTTGTTTCATAACTATCTCCTACATTTCCCTTTATTTCTTCTTCATCTAGTTTTTCACCTGTTTGTTTGTCTATATATTCTACTTTTACTGTTGCTTGTTTTTTATAATAATAGATTACTTCTATTTCGTTTTCTGTCATTGTTCCAATAGTATTATTTGTACTTTCTACAAAAGTATATCCTTCAAATTCTTTTTGTTCTGTTTCATATTCATCAAATACTTTTCCATTTATTATATAATTTGCACTTTCATCTAATACTTCATTTGTATCCTTTTCTAAGTATTTTACTATTACTTTTGCATCTTTTCTTATATAATATATTTTTATTATATTATTATCTGGATTTTCGCTTACTGTTAGTGGTAAGTTTTCTGTTTTTTCTAGTTTGTATCCTACTATGTTTTTATCTTCATAGATTTCTATTACATCTTGATATGTTGTTGTATATGTTTCTGTATTTTCTGTATATGTTTCTGTATTTTCTTCATTTAATACTCCGTCATAATAGTATTCTACTGTATATTCAAATACATCTTTTACATAGTATACTTTTATTACATTATTTTCTGGATTTTCACTTACTGTTAGTGGTAAATTTTCTGTTTTTTCAAATTTGTATCCCACTATATTTTTATCTGTATATGTATTTATTTCATCTCCATATGTTGCTTGTATTATTTCTGTTTTTGTATTGTCTATAACTCCATTATAATAATATTCTACTTTATATCCGAATACATCTTTTACATAGTATACTTTTATCACATTATTTTCTGGATTTTCGCTTACTGTTAGTGGTAAATTCTCTGTATTATCTAATCTGTATCCTGATATGTTTTTATCTGTATATGTATTTATTTCATCTCCATATGTTGCTTGTATTGTTTCTGTTTTTGTATTGTCTATAACTCCATCATAATAATATTCTACTTTA
>CAJFJM010000007.1 GCA_904384245.1 uncultured Clostridia bacterium | reverse complement strand
AAGCAATCCTTTTTAATCAATTAAATCCTTTTAAATAGCATTTAACTGGTAATTAGAAGTTACTTTTTCTAAATATATTTTACTTTTTCAATTGACCAAAAGTTTCGGAAAAGTTTCGGAAAAATTCGGGAAGCTATGTGGCAACACAGCTTCCCATAATTTTCAGTTTCTATTATTGTTTTCGATAAAATGCACAATCTTTTCATAGTCACAGATAGAAAACTCCTGATTTTCTCCGGTTTTCATATCCTTGATTTGAATTTTCTGCTGTTTAATTTCATCTTCTCCAATAATAATAACATAAGGAATGTTCATTTTATTAGCATAATTCATACTTTTTTTCAGTCTCTGAGATTTTTTTTCCATTTCTGTTTTGATTCCAAATTCACGCATTTTAGTCACAAACTTAAATGTCTGCGTTTCTGTTCCCATCGGAATCACAAATAAATCAACAGTAGAAAGTTTTTTATCAGAATTCTTAAGAACTAAAATTTCATATATAACATCTAATCCAAAAGACATTCCTACAGCCGGATATTCATTTCCGTCATCAATGAATGTTGTAATAATCTTATCATATCTACCTCCTCCACCAATACTCATGTTGAAATCCTGTTCACCAACTTTCCTATCTTTCAAGAAAATTTCCCAAACTGTACCCGTATAGATATCAATACCTCTTGCCAAATAAGGCGCGAATTTCATACATTTTTCTGCTTCTGTTCCTGACAGGTAATCATATAATGTATCAATTTCTTCAAGCCCCTCATCAATCAAGTCATTGTCATATACTGATAATAACTTTTTAAGTGTCACATAATCAGAGTTTAAAACATTTTTTAATGTTTCGACTCTATCAGCATCAATACCAATAGCTGCAAATTCTGCAAATAATTCTTCATCTGTAAGTTTAGCAAACTTATCAATCAACATAATTGATTTTCTCAATACTTCTTCCGAAATATCACCAAAAATAGAGAAGATGATACCACTCAGTAATTTTCTGTTGTTAAATTCAATTTCTATATCAAGTCCTAATTCTTTATAAGCCTCATTTGTCATTGTCATATATTCAGCTTCGGCCAGGACACTTTTGACTCCGACAACATCAACATCACATTGTGTAAACTCTCTGTTTCTTCCTACTTTAACTGGTCCATCTCTAAAAACCTTTCCAATCTCATACCGCTTAAAAGGTAAGGTAATTCCCTTATTTGAACTAATCAACTTAGAAAAAGTGATTGTCAAATCATATCTTAATCCTAATTTCCTTTTTCCCTGATCGCTTAACTTGTACATCTCATTTAAAATGTCTGCACCTTCTGAATATTTAGATGCCAACAAGTCATACATACATAAAATCGGTGTTTCGACTGGTGAAAAACCATACTTTACAAAGATACCTTGTAACACACTCTTGATTTTCTCCCGGATAATTTGCTTTTCCGGTAAATAATCATAGGTTCCTTTTAAATTTTCAAAATTTCTGCTCATAAAATTACTCCTTTCTGAAAATCACAGAGAATTATATTTTAAATTCTCTCTTATTTATACGAGCACTCTTCGAGCATATTATACTGCATTTTAAGGTGTTTGTCAATTTTTTACATAATATTTACAAAAAAAAGACACAATATTATCTTATATTGTGCCTTTTTTGTTTTAATAAATTTAAAACAAAAATTAGTCTTTATTATTTCATACTTGACCAACTTAAAAGATTTTTTTTCCATAATTGCTAACTTGTTGTGCCAAACACATTTTTCCAGTATGTTGTATATCTTTATAGATTATAATTTTTCCATCTATCATTTTTCCTATTTCAAAACCAGGTTTTGATAAAAAAATACAAGGATATATATTATAATCTGGTGTCATAACTACTGTATCAGTACAAGCCGGACAATTAAAGTTGCTTTTTCTTCTTGGATTGTCATCATTTCCAAATGAACCACATCTTCTAATTCTTAAAATATCTTCAGGATATTTCTTTCGCATTGAATTTAATATAGAAAAAAATTCTTCTAAATCTCCTTTCATTAGAATTTGCTGAGATGATAAGTCTTCTGCCAAACCTAATCTAAGGTAATTTGTAAATTTTATTCTGTTTACGCCTAATTCTATAGCTTTTGAACACATTTCAGGAATTAATTTTAGATTATTTTTAGTTATAGTTACCCTCATATCTGGTTGTATGCCTTCACTCTTTAGTCTATAAAAATCATTTTGAATAATTTTTTCATCAACAGAAGAAATATCATTATGTATTCCAAAATGATATGATATTCCTACATACTTAATTCCTATCTTAGCAATCTCTTTTATAATCTGTGGTTCTCTTTGAAATTCAAGTCCATTAGTTAATATGAAATTTTGTTTTACAAGTTGTAATGAATCAAAATAATCTTTATGCAATAATATTTCCGTTCCATTTAATTGTACCCAATATTTTTTTGATAAATATTCACAAATATTATATAATTCATTAGCATTAAAATTACCATTATAACTTATATAACAGTGTTTACATTTAGTGTTACAATCTGAACATGTCATAATAATTATCCGATTACCATTAAATTCTTTTCCTTTCATATAAAATTCCTCCATTCGCTGTTAAATCTTTTAATTACTGCTATTCATTACATACAATAATTTTATCATCTTTCATAAATTATGTCAAATTTGTGTTATATCATACCTGAAATATAATCCATTCATTTTTATTTTATAAAAATCTTTTATTATATCATTTTTTACTTTTTCAAAATCTTTTCCAACTCTTCTTAATGCAAATACTCTCCCTCCTGAAGGATATAATATGTTATTCCTTAATACTATATGCTCTCCAATAATGTCAGTTGTCTTTTTTACTTTGTCTAAAAATAAAATTGGTTCATTAAAACTGCTTCTTTCTACTTCAGGATAGCCAGCAGAAAAACCATACATCGCTATAGAAATTTCTTCTTTTTTCCAACAATCATTTATTTTTTCAATATCGTTATAGAAATAATTTATTACATCTATAAATGGTCTATTTAGTAGCCCTAATAATGCTAACCATTCTGGATTACCTGTTCTTGTATTATATTCTAATACACATACTTTTCCATCATCAGTAACCATTACTCCTATATATAAAATATAGTTATATTCAATATTTTCTTTTTTCATTCCTTTTATTGTTGGTTCTATTATATCCTTTTTCAATTGCTTTTCTATATCTTCTGGATATATTTTTCCCTCTGCCACAGATACAGCTCCTGCTGTCATAGGTCCTTCATCATTTGGATATTTTTTCTTATAATCTTGAACCATTGGTAAAATACTATATTTATCTTGATTTATGAATACATGTACTGATAATTCATAACCTTTAATTTTCTCTTCTATTATTAATCTACATTTTTCTGTAAGACTAAATAATCTATGAATATCTTCTATTGCTTCTTCTAAATTTTGAGGTACTGCTGTTCTTGCAAATGAATTTTTTGAAAATTGATCCACTTTAAAAACATATCCATATTTAGTTTTATTCCAATTATTCAATACATATTTAATTGCTTCTTCCTCATTACTTGTAACATAATAATTAGGTGTAGAAATATTATTTCTCTTCATAAATTCCTTTGCGTATTCTTTACAAATCTCTAAACGTACTGCTTTTTTTGAAATACCAAAAACTTTAAACCCTGCTTTTTGAAAAGCTTCTGTTGCACCTTCTGAAAGATCTGATCTATTACTTATCATTATCAAATCTGGTCTATACTGTTTTGCAAATTCAATAGCTTCTTTTAAGTCTTTTATTCTTTTTACATTTTCATATTGTTCCATTAAAGCATTTTCATTTCTAATAAGTGATATTACTTGTATTCCTTTAGATTTCATTAACTCAATATGATTTATATGGTCCCTTCCATTTCCTTGACCATATAATAGTATTTTTTTAAATTTAACCATATTATTCCTCTTTAAGAAATGGTGGATATTCATCATCAAGCCAAATAACCGGTGGTCCGTTTTTTAATTCATCTTCATTTCTTATAAATAATCCGTCAAAATACATTTTTTTGCCGTCTGTCAAATCAACATGAAATATTATTGGTAATGTAATTTTTTCCGGTTCAGTGAAATCCAAAGGTTTAGCAACTTTTATATACTCTATTGAAAAATACTTTAATGGTTCTCTAGTTATTTCATTTTTTATAATCTCTTTTATTTTATTTGCATTTGTTTCGCCATTTAAAAGTGCTTTTCTTGCTTTTTCGCATGCTTCATTTAATCTTCTAAATTCTTTTATTTTATTTTCTGGCTGATTCATTAGTCTTGAAGATATTGCAATTCCACTTTTATATCTAACACATGGCACTTCTCTGACAATAATATCATCTTGAAACAAATCTTTTAACGCTCTTTCTACTAAAATTATCTGACCTATATCTTTTAAGCCCCAATAGGTTCTAGTTGGTCTTGTAAACAATATCCATCTCACACTCATCGTTATCATGCCTTTAAATAAATATGGTTGAGCAGTCCCATTTAGTCTTTTATAACATTCTCCTTGATCTAAATATGTTCTAAAATCTTCAGGATATATTTCCTCTGTTTTTGGACAAATTATATGTGTAGCTCCATGCTCCTCTGCAAATTTACAATCTTTTTCAATATCATATTCATATTTACTTCCTGGTGCTAATTGAGCTATATTGGGATAAATACTAATTACTGTACAATCATTCTCTTCTGATGACATTTCAATTAATTTTCCATGCCCTACATGTAATGCTCCTAATGTATGTATTGATCCAATTGTTTTTCCTTCCTTATGCAATTTGTTTAAGCCTTCTTTTGCTTCTTTTAATGAATTCCATATAACTGCTGACATTTTTTTCACCCTTTCTTTTTTTATTTTATCTTTCTTCCCCTACTTCCGTTTTAATTCTTATATTTTCTTTTTTATTTGGTGATTTAATACTTATTATTTCACCTGTATTTAATGACTTTATTTTTATATCTTCTCCGTTTTCTTCATTACTACCTAATATAACAATATGTGTATAGTCTTTTTTTATCTTATTTATTGCTTTCCCAATATTTTTTATTTTTCCTTTGTATGCTACATTTTCTCCCATACTTTCTAATTCTTTCATTACCTGCAATGTAAATATATCTGTAGCATCTATACTATATAATGCTATATTTCTTTTTATATCTTCTTGTATCAACTCTGGACTATTTCTTTCTATTGCTTCAACTCCTGATGCAACACTCCAAAAGTTTTTTATTTTATCATTCCATCTTTGCGCATATTTTGTATACTCACCCCCATCTCCTAATGCGATATTATCAAGAGTTCTAAATCTTAATGCAAACTTATCTATAGTTTCTATACTATGTAAATCAGCTGGATCAAAATATACAGGAACATCTGTTAAATATCTTAATGCTTCACTCATTTTATATAATTCTTTATACTCTTCTGGCAAATTTAATTTATTATCTTTACTGTCTTTATATCTGATAATTTTAGGTTCTTGACTAAATAATTCTATTAGTTCTTGACATCTATTCTTGTCTGTTATTATTTTTTGAAATATTTCTAATCTTTCCTCTTTAGATGAAAATTGTATTTTATGTAAAACTTCTGGCAACTCTTGTTCCGAAACATAACTCCCCAAAATTTTTCTTAAAGCTTCATAATCATTTATATGTATTTTTGTCTTTATACCTGCACTAGAAAATAAATCTATCATTGATTTTGCTAATTGTATTAAATTTATGTCTATATCTTCCATTTCCGATGGTTTTTCATTTATTAGAGAATATCCTAATTGTGTAAAATGTCTTGAATGACTATTTCTATATCTAAATAAAGGTGCAATAAAAGCAATCCTTTGTGCTTCTCCATTATTATTTGCTACATATTTTCTAAACACAGATGGTGTTGAATCACAAGAAAGTATAAGAGATTTTCCTGATTTACTATTTAATGTATATACTTTGTCTTTTGCAGTATTGGCTCCTTTTATAAATGTTGAAGCATATCCTACGGGTGCATATTTTTGCAATTTACAACCTATTCTTTTTCCACTTGTATTATGTAATTCTAAAATTTTTCTTTCTCTTTCTATCCATTCTTCATCTCTGTCAAACATTCCATGTGGTAATCTTAAATATTCATTATTATCCATTATATTCTAACCTCTTTCCAAATTATACTTGTACTTCTTTCTTTTTATTAGTATATTTTTGGTTTTCATTGGTTTCTTTTGATATATTTTTCTTCTTTTGAACATAATACATTGCTACGGCAACAATTATACAAGCTCCTGCAACATATTTTCGCATATTACCCATAGTAGTCCATAATCCCATTACTCCCATAGGAATAACCCAATTCCAACACGCTATTGCTATTAAAGATACTATTGTTCCCCATTTTTTCTTTAATACTTTTTGAATCCCTACAATTGCAGAATCTGCTGTTGATAAAGCTACACATAAAACAACAAATATTAATAACATATTCATAATGCCATTAAATTTAAAGTTTGCTAATATTCCTACAAATAACATATATATAGCAAACAGTACACCTGCCAAATAATGTGCTTTCATTTTATTTTCCCTTCTTAATTTTTCTGCCATTTGCCAATTTTGCAAACTCATAATAGGACCAGAGAATAATATAATACAAGAGTTTAAAGCCCATGAAATCTCACTTTTATCTGTATAACTAACAATATTGAATGTTTCTACATTACCTACTAGTCCACATATTAATAATGCTATAAGTAATCCATAACATAAATACCATAGTGGATTATCCAAAAATATACTTTTAACCAACCCATTTTTGTATAGTGCAATAGCCATAAATATCATTATTACTATTGCTATTATTTTTGCTACAATATCTGTTATAAAATCTAAATTGCATAAATATTGATAAATAGCATTTAATTGAATCCATATACAAAATATACTTACAATTGTTGTAAAAATACTAACTATTTTTGAATTTACCACTTTATCCAAATTTGGTATTCTATAAGCAATAAATCCAAATAATGGTATTGCAAGAGAATTTGCTACAGCCCAAATAATAAATGGAATCCACCCCTTTGTCTGTACAGTTTCCATCCCTACTACCAATGATGTTCCCCATGCCCATGTTGCTGCTAAAGACATTGCATAAAATAATGTAGTATTTCTTTTTAATAATCCTTTCATAATTTTTTATTAATTCTACAAAATTGTGAATTAATATCTCCCCTCCTTTAATCATTAAATTTTATCTCTATTTTTTTATCATTAGCTACTATATTAACATTTCCTCCTATTGGAAATGTAAATATTGGAGTTGTATGTCCTATATCTGCATTTATTATTATTGGAATATTTTCTAATTCTGATTTAGTTTCTATTATTTTCTTCCATTTATCATAATTCATTTCTGAAACTTGCTCTGCTCTTCCTATAACCAACCCTTTTATTTTTTTTCCTTTTGCACAATGTAACAATGATTGCAAGTTTCTATCAAATTCCTTAATAAATGCTTTTCCTGTTTCTCCATCATCTTCAATGAATAAAACTGAATTATCTAAATCAGGCATATATTCTGTCCCTTGTAGTAAATTTAAGGTACATAAATTTCCACCTATTATTTTTCCTTCTGCTTCTCCTTTATTTATTACTTTCATTCCTTCATTATCAATAAATTTTCTATCTTCTTGATTTTTTAACCATTTGTCATTACTCCATTTTTTTGAAGATAATACTTCTATTTTTTCGTTTTCAAAAAACATTTTTTTAAAATATTCCATTGAATACTCAAAACCATATTTCATACCAAAGCTAAAAAATTGTACTCCAAGATATGTCACCATATTTGTTTTGGCATGTATCGCGTTTACTAATGCAGTATTATCAGAAAAACCACATATTATTTTAGGATTTTCTTGTATTAATTTATAATCTATGTATTCTAATATTTGATTTACATTATATCCTCCTATAACTGTAATAATAGCTTTAACATTATTATCTTTAAAAGCTTCATGTAAATCTTCTATTCTTTCCTCAATTGTTGCACATTTAAAATCTTCATCTTTATATTTCATTACATTCTTTCCAAATGTAACTTTAAGACCTATCTCTTCTAGTCTTTGTATTGCCAATTTTATAACATCTTCTTTTAATATTTTCATACTTCTCGAAGGTGCTATTATTCTTATTTCATCACCTTTATTTAATTTCTTTGGAATAATTTTCATTATCATATCTCCTTGATATAAATTTTGACAACATTATATCATGCGCTTTTACATTTGTAAACATTTTATGTGTATTTTTATTATCTTACATTTAACTCTTTTATTTACTCTTACATTTAACTCTTTTATTTACTCTTATAATTAACAAATTACGATTTTAATCTTTAATTTTTAATCAAAAAATTTTTAAAAAATATAGATTATATTCATACTAAATGATATAATTTTCATTAAATTAAAATAATGAATTGAGGTAAAATTAAAATGAGTAAAAAAATTGTAGCAATTGGTGGAGGAGAAAATGGTAGAATTAAAAGCGACGGAACATATTATCCATTTAAAACTAAACAAATTGATATGGAGATAATTAATATTACAGTAAAAAATATCCCCATTTTTTGTTTCTAGGTCATTCACAAAATGATATTAATTCTGAAGAAAATTATTTAGTTGGTTTAGGTATGTCTAATTGCTGTGCAATAGAAATCATTGATAATAAATATAGATTGTTAACTGAGGATGCATCTAACTACAATATAGAATCCTATGGCATAAAAACATATTGGAAAAATAATAAATATATAGAAAAATATATTGACAAATCAGATAAATTTAAATATTTAGAGGACTTATTAACTAAGGGCTAAAATAATATACTATTCATAGCTGTAGTCATAAGTCCTTCTATTGGATGTTCGCTCATCACTTTCACCTTTCCTTTCCTTTTTTATCTTACATATTGTGTTTATAATATGTATCAATTTTAATTCAAATATACCATCAAATTGGAAATTAAGTATATTCTTATTTGCAAATATTGGTTTTAAATAAAATTGATTATAGTCTTTATTTTCTTCTATATTTTTATAGATAAAAGAAAATATTATATATAAAATTGGAATTATAAATGCTGTAATTGTAGCATTTTCTGTTCCTAATTCTATATATATATTAACTTTTTTGGCTTCATATTTTATATTTTTTATAAATTTTAATATATTTATATCTATATTATCTGTATTTTTAATAAACTTATCTCCTAACAAATTAACTTTATTTTTAAATTTTTTATTTGCACTTAACTTTCCATATTTCTTTTCATCTACTACTGTTTTTAAAATTGGAATTTTATCAAGAATATATATTACAGTAATTATTTTATAATTAGGCTTTAAATATTTATTTTGAAACTTGTTTAATGAAAATTTAATGTCTTGTATTCTTATTTGTATTTTTAAAGTAAATATACTTAAAAAGATAAACAACACTATAAGAAAAACAAAAAGAAAAACCAATACTATTCACCTCGAATTTTTCGATTTAGTATTAGTTTTTCCAATTTTTTATTATTTAAACATTGTTCTTTCGTTTTTCAACATATATATCTCCAAATAATTCTTCTTGTTTAGTCTCCACTTTATCTCTTCTAGAAAGCTCTAAAAGTCCACTAAAAGCTGTAACGACTTCTTGTTTATCTCTACTTTTTAAAGAAAACAATTTATTAAAAATAAATTTCTTTTGCTTTATTAAAACTCTAAACATCTCTTTGACTTTATCACCAACAGTATAATTTTCTACTAATGCTATTTTTTCTATATTTTTAGCATTTTTATTTATTCTTACACTTGTTTTTTCCAATAGATTTCTATAAATTTCTGGAATCATTTCATTACTATATTTTTCTTCTAAAACTTGTTTTGGTAATTTTATATCTTCTTGAGTTTTAAATATTCTTTTAGAATTTTCTGCATAGTTTTCTTTAAATACTTGGCTAATAGTTTTATATTTTTTGTATTCTATAATTCTTTTTATAAGTTCTTCTTCTGTTAATTCTTCTTCTGCTTCTTCTTGTTTTGGTAATAAATTTTTAGATTTTAGATATAAAAGTGTTGATGCCATTACTAAAAACTCACTTGCAATTTCTAGATTCATCTTTTCCATTTCATTTAAATATTCTATATATTGGTCAGTGATTTCTGTTAGATTTATTTCTTCTATTTTCATTTTATTTTTTTCTATAAGATATAAAAGTAAATCTATTGGTCCTTCAAAATTATCTATTTTTATTGCATAATTTTTTGTTTCTAATGTTAAAATATTTGCCACTATAAAATCCATTCCTTTCTTCGTTTTTATTTAATCTAGTGCTTTTTTTATGCTATCTGATGTATATCCTTTTTTTATTAAATAATTTTTTATTTCTTCTTTTTCCATAGAAGAACTTTTTTTATATGCTACAGTACTTGCTGATTTTTCTTCATATTCTAGCATTTCTTTTCTATTTTCACTCATATAATCATCTATTTTGTCTTTTGAAATTCCTTTTGCTAATAATTTATATCTTATTTCTTTTATTGATAAATTTTTTAAAGCACAAATTTGATTTACAGTTTTTAATACATATTCATCATCATTTATATATCCTGCTTCTTTTAAATATTCAATAACATCTTCTAATAACTCTTCTTGATATGTTTTTCCAAATTTTGTTTTTATTTCATTTTCTGTTCTTTTTTTGTATAAAATATATTTTAGTACTCTGGTTTTGGCTTCATCAAATTCTTCTAATGAATACATCTTTTACTCCTTTTATTTTAGTTTAAAAAATCTTTCCTATAATTTATAATATATACCAAATTATATAAAAATTCAACATATTTTTCTTATATAAAGTTATCAATACATAATGAATTCTACAAATGTTGGTTAATAAATAATGGCTACATTTATTATATAAAATTATCAATATATTCTATTAAAAACAATGGAATATTGACAATTTTTCCATCTTTTTTTAGATTATTCATTGAAAATCTTATAGATAATTCACTATTAAATTTTTCATTAAATTTAGTTAAACTAATATTATTTATTGATTTATTAGCTTTTACTTCAATAGGAATTATTTTATTCTTATACTGAATAACAAAATCTATTTCATGTCTATCAAATGTAAAATAATTTGGTACTACATCAAATTTATTACATAACATATTTAAAACATAGTTTTCTGTAAATGCTCCTTTAAATTCTTCAAACAATTTATTTCCTTCTACTACAATTCTACTATCTAAATTTGCCATTCTTCTTAATAATCCTACATCATTCATATATATTTTGAATGAACTTAAATCATTATATGCTTTTAATGGAAAATCTGGTTTTGATACATTATATATTTTATAAATTAAATTTGCATCATTTAGCCAATTTAGAGCATTTTCGTATTCTCTTGCTCTTGCACCTTCTTTTATTGTTTGATACAAAAACTTTTTATTTTCTTTCGCTAATTGTGATGGAATACTATTCCATATTAAAGATATTTTATTTGCTTCACTATTTTGTGTATGTTTTGAAAAGTCACTTTCATATGCCTTTAATATATCTTCTTGTACATTATTTACAAGCCCTATGTCTTTTTCATTTACCCATACACTAACTGCTTCTGGCATACCACCTATTATAAAATATGCTTTTAATTTTTCTTCTAATTGGTTAAAAAATATGTCTGGAATATTTTCTATATCTTTTATAGATTTCATATATTCAACTAAATTTTCACAATTATCTGCTATTAAAAACTCACTAAATGTCATTGGATACATATTTAAAAATTCTACTTTTCCTACTGGAAATGATGTATGTGATAATCTAATTCCTAATAAACTTCCTGCACAAACTATATGGTATTCGTTTGCCTCTTCTTGAAAATATTTTAAACTGTTTAACGCATTTGGACATTCTTGTATTTCATCAAAAATAATTAGTGTTTTTTCAGGTAATATTGCTTTTCCATATATAAATGATAATTGCTCTAATATTCTTTTTGGGTCTTTAGTATTGCTAAATAAATTATATAAATCTTCATCATGGTCAAAATTAAAATATGCAACCCCTTCGTAGTTTTCTTGTCCAAATTGTTTTAAAATATATGTTTTTCCTATTTGTCTTGCACCTTTTAAAATTAAAGGTTTTCTATATTTACTTTCTTTCCATTTTATTAGTTCATTTAATATAAATCTTTTCATTTAAATCATCTCCTATAATCAATTATTGTATCAATTATATATTTATATTATACTTCTTTTTTCACATGTTTGCAATTAAAGTTTAAGTTTTTATCACATTTTTGTAAGGTTTTTCGTGATTTAAATCACACTTTTGCTATTTGTCTACTTATAGAAATTCTAATCAATTTTACTTCCACATTGTTTTAATTACACCTTTATTATTTATTTACATATTTATTTTTATATAAAAACTAAAAAAAGTAGTTATATAGATTTTAAAAATCATATAAATACTTCTTCAATGCAATCCATTTTAAACCTTAATTATAATCTTTTTATTCCTTAATCTTCATTATTCTTATTTTAAATTTCTCTTATTAAAAATACTTTTCTCTTTGCTTCTTTTCTTTTTAAACAAGACAATAACAACAATAATTAAAATAATCATCAATATTACACTTATTACAATATAAGATTTAAAATTATTTTCACTATTATTATTTTCCTCTAAATTAGCATTTTCTGCACTTACTATTTCTATTGGAATAACTTCTTCATTTCCTGTTTCATCTTTTACTATTATATTTGTATGACCTTCTGTTTTTGGAAATATATTACCTTTTTCATCTATCTCTGCTATTTCTGGATTTTCTACAGTCCAAGTTAATTGTTTTTCTGTATCTAATGTAGAATTTCTTTCTTTTAAAACATCTTTTATATTATTTTCTTTATCATCTATTATTATTTCTTGTATTTGTGTATTTTGTTCATTTATTAGTCCATTATTACCTGCTGTATCTTGAATATTTCCTAATTTTGATTCATCATTATTTTCTAAACTTACATTATTTCCATCTGTAATCCCGTACACTTGAATTATTTTGAGAATTTCCATCTTCTGCTTCTTCTGGTTTTTGTACATCAGATCTCTTAAAATTTATAACTCCATTTTTCGCTGTAGTTTCCAACTCTTCTCCTGATGAATTTGAAACTTCTTTCATTTCTAACTTTAAATCTGAACTATTTACACTTATATTATCTTTTACTTTAAATGTTACTTGATAAAAAATTCCTGATTTATTTATCGATGTTAATGAAACTATACCGATTCTAACTCTTCCTTCATCTGTATAATTTTCATTTAAATCAATTGCAGATGACACAGCATCTCCTTTTTGTGCTGAAACAAATTCTAACAAACTACTATCATAAAATAAATCAAATTTTATTCCGTTTGGTTTTTTAGATGCATTTTCAAAATTTTCTCCTTTTATATTCACTGCTATATTTGAAGATTTTTCAACTTCATTTAAACTATCTACTGAAAAAGAAATTTCTGCATTTGCCTTACTTTGTAATAATATAAAATTTGACATTATAAACATCATAAATATTATACATATAACTTTTATCTTGCTTTTTAACCCTATATAATTCATTTAGTTCATTCCTCAATAATATATATTTAGGTTTTTTACACGGTTTTACCTATAAACCTTTTCCTTTAAATATTTTTACTACTCTACTATTTGTTCCAAAGTTTTAACCGCATGCAAAATAATTCTATCTTTTCCAGTATTATCACAAGTTGAAAGAGTTAAGATACCATCTTCGCTATTTGGATAAATATTAAAGTTTATTCTACTTTTTTCTATTCTTTCTTCTATGAATTTTTCTTTATTTTGAAATCTCGTTTGTATAGGCTCTTTTACAGGTTCTGACTTATATATAGAAAATGCTGAATACCTAAAGCTATAATTTTCTATATATATATTTATATCTATTTTTTCTCCTATTCTTCCATCATAAATATCATTTAACTCTGCAAACATTGTTCCATTTAATAAATTGTGACCGAATATTACTGTATTATCATCTGTAAAATTTGGATTATTCGTATAATCCATAAAAATTGAACCACATGAATTATATTTTTTGTATATATCTTTTTTTAAGTAATATTCATTATCTTTGGCTTGTAATATTGGATAACTAATACCTGTATTTGGAATCTCTATATACCCAATCACATCTTGATTTATTTCTTTTAATTTAACAAAATCTATTTTGTTAAAATTATTATCTGTTTGCTCTGGATTTTCTATTTCTGATATTTCTTGAACAACTGTATTTCTTATTTCTTCATTTATTTTTTTTGAAGAAATATTGTATATTACCCATCTTATTATTGTTACTAATGAATAAATAAAAATTATAATTAGAATAATTAATATTATATACAATATTTTATGCTTCTTTTGTTTCTTCTTATTTTTTCTTCTATAATCCCTTTTATTTTCATTTATATTTTTTCTATTAAAATCTGAGAAATTAACATTTTCTTCCAAGTTAAAATTATTACTAGAAATACTAGTATTTCTAGTATTTCTAGTATTCTTAGTTTGTTTTATACTTCTAGTATTTTTTTTGTTTTTGTTTTCCTGCTTATATCTTTTTCCTTGCATATGTTTAGACATTATAAGACTCCTTTAATCTATCTTTTAGCAAATTTTATAATTCCTACAATTCCAAGTAAAGAAGCAATCATCATAACAATATATAATGCAATATTTATATCACCTGTTTTTGGAGATTCTACAACTTGTTCATTTTTAGATTGTTCTGTAGAATTATTATTTACATTGTTATTTTGATTATTATTTTCATTATTGTTTTCATTATTGTTTTCATCGTAATTTCCATTATTGTTTTCATTATTATTTTCGCTATTATTGTCTTCATCAGTATTTTCATCATCTATATCTGGATCTTGTGGTTGTTCTTCATCTTGAACTGTAAGTTCTACTTGACTTCTTATTCCAGTTTCAGTTATTACTGTTACAATTGCTTTTCCTGGTCTTTTTGCTGTTACATTTCCTTCTTCATCTACTGTTAATACTGATTCGTCTGAAGAAATATAAATTACTTTTAATCCTTCTGTTGCATTTGTTGGTAAATAAGAAATATTTAATTTTAAAGAATCTCCTTCTTTTAATGTTGTATTTTCTACATTTATTTCTACACCAACCACATCTATACCTTTAACTTCTACTTCATATGAATCTTTAAAGTTTCCACTTGTTACAGTTATTGTAGCTTTTCCAACTCCAACTGCTGTTACATTTCCATTTTCATCTACTGTTAAAACATCTTCATCACTTGATGACCACATTACTGCTTTATCATCTGTTGTATTTTCTGGTGTATAAATAACATCTAATTTTGCTGTTTCTCCTATTACTAATTCATCTATTTTATTATCTATTTTTATGCCTTCTAGTTTAATTTCTTTAACAGTAACTTTACATTCTGATTCAAATTCTCCAACTTTTGCAATAACTATAGCTGTTCCTTCTTTTTGTCCTTTTATAACACCATTTTCGTCTACTGTTACTATTTCTGGATTTTTACTTGTCCATGTTACTGTTTTATCATCTGTTGTATCAGCTGGATTATATGTTACAACTAATTTTTCAGATTGACCTTTTATTAAATTTGCACTTTCTTTAATAGATATTCCTGTTAATGGTACTTTTACATTTACTGTACAACTTTCTGTAAAATCTCCAACTTTTGCTTCTATAATAGCTGTTCCAGCAGATATTGCTTTTATTGTTCCATTTTCTACTGTTGCAACAGATGAATTTTTACTTGTCCATACTATAGTTTTATCATCTGTTGTATCTTCTGGTAAATATGAAACTTTTATTGTTGTACTTTCTCCTTTATTTAAATCTATTTTTGTAGTATCTAATTTAATTCCTGTTAAAGGTACTACAACTGTTACTGTACATGTTATTGTTTCATCTCCTACTTTTGCTTGTATTTTTGCTGTACCTGCTGATTTTGCTGTAATATTTCCTTCTGCATCTACCTCTACAACATTTGGTTTATCACTTGACCATTCAATTGTTCTTTCATCTGTTGTATTTTCTGGATAAAATTTTACATTTAACTTTGTTCCTTTTCCTTTTTCTAAAGTTGTTTCTACTTTATCAAATGCTATACCTTCAAGTGGTACTTCTAATACTGTAACTTCAAGAGTATCTGTAACATTTCCACAAGTTGCTGTAATTGTTGTTATTCCAGGCTTTATAGCTTTTACTAATCCTTGTGAAGAAACTGTTGCTACATCTTTATTAGAAGATTCCCAAATTGTTGTTTTACTATCTGTTGTATCATCTGGGTTATATATAACTGTTAATTGTTTTTCTTGTTCTGGTAATAATTCAAAATCATTACCTATATCTATTGATACTAATGGGCTTTTTACTGTAACTGTTGCTTGTGCTGTTTTGTCTCCACATGTTGCAATTACTGTTGTTGTTCCAGCATTTACTGCTGTAATAGTTCCATTACCATCAATTGTTGCTACTTTATCATCTATAACTGACCAAGTAACATTTTTACTATCTGTTGTGTCTTCTGGATAAAATTCTACTGTTAATTTTTCTTTATTACCTTTATTTAAGTTTACTTCTGTTTTGTTTAATGTAATATGTTGTAATTTTGATGTTACATTTACTGTACATGTTGCATCTTTTACCCCTGTAACTTCTGATTTTGCTGTAATTACTGCTGTTCCGTTTGCTACAGCTGTTACATTACCTTGTTCATCAACTGTTGCTACATTTGGATTACTTGATGTCCAAGTAACATTTTTACTATCTGTTGTATTTTGTGGGTTATATGTAACTGTTAATTTTTGACTTTGTCCTTTTGCAAGTTCTAAACTTGTTTTATCTAATGAAATTGATTGTAATTTTGATGTTACATTTACTGTACATGTTGCTGTTTCTTCTCCACATTTAGCTGTAATTATAGCTGTACCAGGATTTACACCTATTACTTTTCCATTATTGTCAACTTTTGCAATAGTTTCTTTGTCACTTGACCAAGTAACATTTTTGTTATCTGTTGTTTCTTCTGGATTGTATATTACTGTTAATTGTTCAGAAGCTCCAACTCCTATTGTTGTTTGTGTTTTGTTTAATGATATTGATTCTAATGGAACTTTTATTCTTCCTGTTACTTTTTCTCCAATTTGTATTGGATATGTTGTTTCAACTTCTGCTGCATCTGAATATTGTACATTAGAAAACTCAATATCAAATGTTCCTGTTGCTCCATCTTTTACTTTAAATGTTAATGGAAATGCTAATCCTTCACTTAGTTTCCCATAAGATTGTCTAAATGCAAAAGTTACATCTGTTGGATTCTCTATTTCATTCCATTCTACTGCACTTACATAATTTCCTAAAGAATTATATCCTGTTAATATATATGAACCATCTGCATCATATACTTTATTTGTTAATTCTAATTTTGTTGAATCAAATTTTACAATACCAGCAAGTGCTATTGCCCCTTCTACAGGGTTTGCAAAATTAACATTTACAGTAAATGTTTCCCCTGTTCCTACAAGAATTTCTTTGCCTTCTCCTGCCGGATTTTCAAACTCTATAGATGTGTTTCCTTCTGCATTACTTACTATTGGTACTACTAAATTAAATATCAATAATAATATTGTTAAAATAGCTAATACCTTTTGTTTTTGATTGCTAATCATTTTTTTCTTCCTCCTTTTTGTATATCGTTCTTTTTTCTAATCTTCTAAAATTGCTTGTCTTAAAAATCTAAATGCATCATATAATGCTACTTTTCCATCATCATTGTAGTCCATTATGTATAATTCATCATCTAGTAAATCTCCACCTATTATTGCTTGTCTTAATATTCTAAAAGCATCATATAAAGCTACTTTTCCGTCTCTATTTACATCTCCTTTTAATAAATCTTCTGTTTCTACTGTAATCTTACAAGTATCCGTTTTTCCACTACAAGTTGCTGTAATTATAGTTTCCCCATCACTTATTGCTGTTACTTTTCCACTACTATCTATTGTTGCCACATTTGGATTACTTGATGTCCATGTTACATCCTTATTATCTGTTGTATTATATGGATAATAAGTTACCTTTAAATCATATGTTTCGCCTTTTTCTAATGTTTTATGATATATATTTATTGCAATAGATGTTAATGGTTTAGGTATTTTTTCTGTTACAACCAATCTACATGATGTAAGATAACCAGATGCAACTGAACGAACTGCTATATATGTACTTCCAACTCCAACAGCTGTAACATTTCCCTCTTGATCTACAACTGCAACATCTTCATTGTATGATTGCCATGTTAATGTTTTATCTGCAGTTGTATTTTCTGGTAAAATTGTTGCATTTAACTTTAATTTATCCCCAACTTCTAATTCTGCATATGATTTATCTAAGTTTAAATTAGTTATTGGAATTGGTGTATCTTTTACTCTTATAGAACATTGTGCATATAAAGTAGTACTATTTTTTATTCTAACTAGAATTGTTGCTGTACCTTTACGTTTTGCTACTACATTTCCTTCATTATCTACTGTTACAACATCTTCGTCTAAAGAAGAATATGCTTGCCAAATTAAATCCTTTTTATCTGTTGTATCAGCAGGATTAAAATGTAATTTAAGTTTATAAGTATCGCCTATCATTAAATCTATATGTTCTTCTTCAAAATACATTCCTTCAAGTGGAATGTGATTAAATTTAACACCATTTCCTCCTGTTGATGAATATTCATTTCCTCTTATACTATGTACATATGCATAATATTCGCCTTTTGCTAAGTTTTTTATTTCTAAACTTGTATCAAGTTCTACTTTATAAGTTTTTACTCTATTACTAAAATCGCCTCTTTCTACATCTTGAGCATTATAAATTACAACTTGATATGCATTTGCTGAATATACTGCATCCCATGATATTATAATTCCTCCATTTTCTCCATATGTTGCTCTAATATTATTTGGTGCATTTATTGGCGATGTTGCTTCTCCTATTGCATATGGTGCTGATTTTATAAATTGGATATTGTATATATCACTTTTTTTCATTACTCTATCCCAATTTACTCTGTTTGGTCCTCCCCAGTTACATTCTACAACTGTAATATTATCACCATTTACTCCTAATACCCATACTTCATGTCCTACGCTTCCTGTTCCATTTCCATCATATCTTAATATATCTCCTGGTTTTAAAGAATTTAAATCATATGATTTTTCTAGTTTATTAGGACTAAATCCATAATATTCATAAAACATTAATCTTGCAAAACCTGCACATTCTGTTGCAAATTCAAAACTGCCATTCCAAGTACTATCTTGTGGATATTTTTGTCTTAATGCATCTATTGTTGTGTTTGCTGCATAAGAAAAAGTATTAACAGTAATAATAGTACTTGTAATTAAAATTATCATTAACAAAAAAGCTATAATTTTTTTAGTTTTTTGCAATTAAAACACCTCCATTTCTATTTACTATTCTTTAGTTAAATTTTTTCTGATTTTATATACTTAAAATTTTAATAACTTTATTTTAATCTTCTAAAATTGCCTGTCTTAAAAATCTAAATGCATCATATAATGCTACTTTTCCATCATTATTGTAGTCCATTATGTATAATTCATCATCTAGCAAATCTCCACCTATTATTGCTTGTCTTAATATTCTAAAAGCATCATATAAAGCTACTTTTCCGTCTCTATTTACATCTCCTTTTAATAGTTTTGGCTTTTCATTAACTATTATTTGCATTGAATCTGATAATCCATTTGCATCTGAAGAAACAGTTATGGTTACTGGTGTACTTGTTTCTATTTTTATTACTAATTGTCCATTTTGTTTTACTTCTATTATATCTTCATTACTTGATGACCATGTTATTTTTTTGTCTACTACTGATGTATCATCTATTATTGCATTTAATTTTATTTCTTTTCCTACTTCTGTTACATAAGTTTCGCCATTTTTTTGCATATCTTGTGGTTCTTCTATTTTAATATCTTTTATTGTATCTACATAGTTATTTGTATCTGCATAATCAAATACTGCTCTGTATGTATAATCAGCATCTTGTCCTGTTATATTATCTTTTAAACCATTTATTGTAACTTCATATACATATCCAGCTTGTGGAATTATTGATGAATCATACATTATTACTTTATTATTTATAGCTGAAAGTGAATCTGTAGTAATTACAAATTTTTTGTTATTACTCATTTCTTCTTCTGTAAAATCCCATGTTTCTCCTGTATTTAAACATTTTATTGTTGCTGTTGTTTTATCTTTTTGTACAGTATATTTATCTACAAATTTAACTGTCCACGCAAATTTAGTGGCTAATAGTGTCTCTAAAAATGTTACTCCTTTTGAAGGCCATGCCTCTGCACAATCAGTATAAGTAGTATTAGAACTATTAAATTCATTTACTGCAACATATGGACTAATTCCAAAGCCTATATATTTATGCTTGCTAGATAATAAAGC
The DNA here is from genome assembly GCA_904384245.1 of uncultured Clostridia bacterium. Taxonomy (GTDB): domain Bacteria; phylum Bacillota; class Clostridia; order TANB77; family CAG-508; genus CAG-269. The sequence goes on along the minus strand of CAJFJM010000007.1, from coordinate 7,985 downwards.
AAGCCTATGTCCAAAAGTATCCCACCCAGAATCATTTGTAGAATCATCTATAAGCAATTGTATTGCACTTACCATTTCTTGCCATCTTATATTTTCATTAGTTGTGGCTATATTTTCAGCATATCCTCCTACATCATAAACACCGTCTTTTCTTCCCATTGCTGTATCATAAAAAGAATCTAATACTCCTTCTGGTTTATCAAAATAATGTGCAATATCTAATCCTAATTTAACTTTCCTATAACTAACTAATGTTGATTTATATTGTGCAACTTCATTTATTCTATCATTAGTTTCGAATTTTGGTAATCCACCTGCTACTCTTATTGCATTTATATACTGAAGTATTCCTTCTTGTTTAGATTCTTTTAATTGACCAGCAACTAAACCTGATGGTGTTTCTATAACTGGATTTATATCATATACTTCGTCTTCTTTTTGCAAATTTTCCACAGCTTGCTTATATTCTTCTCTTCCTGCTTTTAATTTTTCCTTTTCTTCAGCTGTGTAATCTATTATCTTATTTCTATCAAAAGCATCTGCAGATATTGTTATTGCTCTTAGAATCTTTGTATCTTTATCATATGAAAATACTGCTATATTTTTATTTTCAAATACTAAATATTTATTATTATATGCCATCCCTCCAAACAGTAAAGGATTTATCATATAATATGTATCTGCAATTTCTACTGAACTTTTTACTCCTACAGATTTTACACAAGAAGCGAACAAGTTCATTTGTCTTAAATATTCACTAATATCACTTCCGAATTCTTGGAACTGTTTATTTGTATAAAACACTTCCTCATCAAATACAATTGGTGTAGTATCTTTATTTTCTAATTGAACACTTAATGCATTATACATTAGTATTCCTTGTTTTGATAAACCAATAGTATAATTTGTTTCATCACTTAAATAATTTGTTTGATAAAAATTCATTATTTCTTTATATCTGCCACCTAATAATGCATTTTTATTATAAAAAATTCCTCCAGTAATCATTCCTTCGCTATTTGTAATCATATATCCATGTAATGCCATATTATCACTATATGGATAATTGTCTCCATAACTATATGTCTGTGTTTTAAATGTTTTATCTATTGAACCATATGAGAAGATTTGTCCATCACTCAGAGTCTCTATATACAAATAATTATTATAATTATCATCTGTATAAAATGTATACGCACTCCCTCCAAATGCTGATGGTGTTACTAATTTTGGTTCTCCTAAAATTTTAATTATATCATCCACTGTTGTTGTTTTAGTCACTTCTATTGCATATTGTCCTGTTCCTACACTTATTAGTAAATCTGATGATACAGCATTTACTATAGTATTAAAAAATATGTTAAAAATAATAATAAATAAAACTATTAAAATAGTAATTTTTTTCTGTTTTTTCATCGTTTTCTCCCCTTTCGTAAATTTCATATAAATTTTATCACAGTGGAAAATTTTAGTCTATATTTTTATCTAAACATGAAGTAAAGTGACATCGTCAGACTAATTCACATTATTTTTTTAGGTATACTCTTACCATTTTTCCTATATAATAAGAAAAGTAGAGAAGCTACACTAGCATAGCTCACGCAGGTCTTTTTAAAGGACACTTAGTCAAGTTTTTATACAATAAAAATAGAGTATCTTATTATTTTAGTAATAAAACACTCTATCTTACTTAGTATTCTTAATTAAAAGTAATTTATGTTTATTTATAGTAATTTTACATGGATTTATTTATTATTTTCTATTTAAATCTCTTACCTTTACCATGTCTTTTTCTAGGTATATCATCAAAATCTATATTATTATCAAATGATTGGCTTAAATATTGTTTTTTTAACATTTCTCTTTCATCTTCTTGCTTTTTAATATTATTTTCATTATTATTTTCATCGATATTTGCATTTAAATCATTGATTTCACTATCAACAATCCCATCATTATTAACTTCAAATTCATCACTTATATCTTTATTATACCAAGCATCATCTTCTGAATCTTCTTTTTTACTAAATTTATCAGATATTTTTTCATATGTATTTTCTTGGTTATAATTTTCATCATCATAATCATAATCTTCATCATCATAATCATAATCTTCATCATCATTAAATCCTTGATATGGTATTGAATATTCTTCTGCTAATCTTTTATTTCTTCTATGTCTCCAAATTAGGATTATAATAATTATCAATACAACTGCTACAGCACTACATATGATAATAATTTTTCTGTTTTGTTTTTGTTTTTCTAATTCTTGCTGTTTTGCCAATGCTTCTTCATCTACTAGAGTTTTTGTTAATTTGATTTGATATGCTGATGTTTTATCTCCTGCTTCATTTGTAACTAATATTGTAATTACATTTTCGCCTTCTTTTAATCCTTCATTTCCTGTAATTTCTATTTTTGCATTTTCCTCTGTTGCATTTGCATTTACTTCTACTCTTTCTTTGTCTCCTACTAACTTTGCAGTATATTCATAAACCTCTGTAGAAAATTTAGGACTTAATTCTATCCCATCGATTTCTAAACTTGAAAGTCCAAATACAGAACTTCCATTTACTACTTCTGTATTTTCTTCTGGTTGTTCTTCTGGTGTTTCCTCTTCAGGTTCTTCTGTTTCTTCTGCAGTTTCTCTAGTTACTGTTATTGTATATGTCTTTGTAGTTACACCATCTTCTGCTGTTACAATAACATTAAAAGTATTTGCTCCTTCACTTAAATTTTTTGTGCCTGTTCCAGAAATTGTTTGACCACTTTGCCATTTTGATGCATATACTTCTACGCTTGTTACATCATTTGGGACTGTAACTGAATATGATGTTCTAGTAGGTGTAAATCCTGTAAAATCATTAGGTCTTATTCCTAAATTAGATAAATTAGTATTACTTGATTTTGCAGTTGTTGTTTCTCCACCAGTTGTTCCTCCTGCATTTCCTCCTGATGTTGAACCTGTATTTGAACCACTATTTGAATTTCCTGAAGAACTATTTCCTGAACTTGAATTACCTCCTGTAGAGTTATTTACTACAGAAACACTTACAGATTTTCCTCCTGTTATTGGGTTTTCTTCACTATCTCCTAAACCTTCTGAACCTGGAGTTACTGTTATTCCTATATTTCCTGCTCCTGTTGAAGTTACTGTTACTGATTTTGTATCATTTTGTAAGAATATTTTTTGTTCACTTACTGTAGCATTTGAAGCTGATATATCTACAACTCCATATGCATTACTTCCAGTTATCGTTAATGTTACTGATTCTCCTGGACTGATTGTAGTTTTTGATACTGATATACTAAAACTACCAGCTGCATTTACTTTGCATATCCAAAACATTATAAATACAATAAATAATAAAGATATTTTTTTAATAGATTTTAGATTCATGGCTCCTCCTAATTTATATTTCTATATTTTTTGTTCCCATTATATAATTCATTACTCTAATATAATCAAACGAATCTACTTTACCATCATTATTTGCATCAGATGCCTGTTTTTGATAATTATCTTCTTCTTTGGTATTCATTATATAATTCATAATTCTAATATAGTCAAATGAATTTACAATTCCATCTCCATTTGCATCACCTTTTTTTACAACAGTATAAATATCTTCAACTATATATCCTGTTCCAATGACTGATTTTTCATTTTCTAAATAATTACCATCTGCTTTTACAATTTTTGCTGTTCCTCCAAAAGCATCTAATATATCTTGTGCTATAACTTCTGGTCTTACTATGATAGTTTTAGTTGTTTCATCAATTTTAACCTTTTCTGTACTACTTGGGCTTTGATTTGTTCCTTCATTATTATCAGTATTATCTGAGTTTTCCTCATTTCCTGTATTTTCAGAACCATCTGGATTACTCGGACTTTCTGTTCCTGGATTTTGATTTTCATTTAATGGGACTAGATATAATTTATATGGTGTTTCATTTTCATATGTTTCTCTTGCTGCATAACCAACTGTTCCATTAGATTTTTGTATTTTATCCCAATATGTACCATTTACTTTAGTTGTTGCTTTTTCTAGTCTTGTAACAACTTCATCTGTATATAACCATCCAACTGTTGTATTTCCATTTGGTGCATTTCTTATTCTTAATGATTGCTCTACATTTACTCTTACTAAATCTGAACTTACAGTTGCATCAGATGAAGCATTTGGTCTTGCTGCTGGTTCTGATGGCATATTTTTATATACTGGTATAATAAATGTATGTGATGATGAAGTTGAATTTATATCTGCATATGTTCTTTTTAAAGTATTTCCTTCTGATTGTGCTGCCATTATATTTTGTTGATATTGATGATTATATGGCCCACCTGAATTTGTTGTTACATTGAATTTTTGTAAATATAATGTGTTTTGTCCTTGTTTTATGTAATTATCTGCAACAAAACTTATTCCTCCACTAATTGAAGCCTCTAGAGTTGTCCATCCTTTCTTTTGAGCATATGCTAAACCATTTGCTATTATATCAGCTGTTGTATTTCCAGAAGCTCCTATATTAAATGCATTATAATATCCAGATTCTCCAGATACTAAAGCTGAACCATTTGCACTTTGTTCTTGAATTATTCTTGCCACTATATAATATGCATTTACATTATAGTTATTTGCTGTGTCTAATATTCCTTGTTCATGTCCTTTTAAAAATGTCCCTTCTGTCATTGACTGTAAACTTGCCATATCACATCCTGGATTAGTTAGTTCTTCAAATTGGAATATATCTGAAGGATTTAATGAATTTCTAGGATCCATCATATATGCAATTGCCTGCTCTGAAGCACATCTCCATGTCCCATTATCATATGGTCTATCTCCACATATAGGACAAATCCACTCACCTTGATAATTTGCAGATTTTTGCACTAAATTTTTAGGTGAACTGCCATGTCCTTGATATTCTCCACTAATTACAGATGACCATTCTAAATCTGTGTATAATATTTTAAAATTCCAATTTGGGTATTGATTTTTTAAGTTTTGAATCATTGATTTTATTCCCGGATATTCTGCATCATTTAAGGAATTGTAGTCTGAACTAATTAACTGAGAAATAGCATATACATTATTATTAAATAATGTTAATAAACTATATGCAATAAATATAAAAATAAGAATAAATGAAATGAATTTTATACTCCTTTTTTTCGTTTCTATATTTTCCATTGTTTTCCTCCAATTTCTTTCGTTTCTTGCTTTACATTTTTCTGGATTTTTTGACAAATATATTATATCATTTGCATTTTTTTTAGTCAACACAAAAAAAAGAAAAAAAGGGGGATTGAGGGACGGTCCTTAATCCCTATTTCAATTCTTCTTCAATAAGTTCTACCATTTTTTTTGCTTTTTTTGTTATTTCTTCTTGGTTTTCTCCTTCTATCATAACTCTAACCAAAGGTTCTGTTCCTGATGGACGAATTAAAACTCTACCATTTCCTGCAAATTCTCTTTCTAATTTTTCTATTGCATTTTTAATTTTTTCGTTTTTATCAAAATCATATTTTTTACTGTCACAAACTTTTGCATTTATTAAAACTTGTGGATATAGTTTTATAATTGATGCTACTTCTGAAGCACTTTTTCCTTCTTCTAATATTGCTTGAATTAGCATTAAAGATGTTAATATTCCATCTCCTGTTGGGTTGTAATCTAACATTATAACATGACCTGATTGTTCTCCTCCTAGATTGAATCCATCTTTTAGCATTTCTTCTAGTACATATCTATCTCCAACTTTTGTTTGTAATAATTCAAGTCCATTATCTCTTGCATATTTATGTAATCCTAGATTACTCATAACAGTTGCTACAATTGTGTCTTTTTCAAGTTTTCCTTGCTTTCTTAAATAATTTGAAATTATTGCCATGATTTTGTCTCCATCTATTGTATTTCCTTTTTCATCAACAGCTAAACATCTATCTCCATCACCATCATATGCAATTCCTAAACTCAATTTATTATCTACTACATATTTTTTTAACATTTCTAAATGTGTAGAACCACAATTATTATTTATGTTTATACCGTCAGGTGTGTTATTTATAATTTTACATGGTATTTTTAATGCTTTAAATACTTTTTCTGCAACTACAGATGTTGCTCCATTTGCTGTGTCTATTCCTACTACAAAATTTTTCATATCAAAACTATCGAATTTGTCGTCAAAATTTTTTCTAAAGAAATATACATATTCATCTAGTAAATCTTTTCTATCTTCTGATACTCCTATTTTATTGCTTACTGCTGTTAGTTCTTCAATTTTGCCAGAATCCATTACTTCTTCTATTTCTTCTTCTAAACTATCTGGAATTTTTGTTCCTTTATTACTAAAATATTTTATTCCATTAAATTCATAAGTATTGTGTGAAGCAGAAATAACTACTCCTGCATCTGCTTTTAATTTTCTTGTTAAATATGCTATTGCTGGTGTAGGAATAACTCCTAATAATTTAACATTTGCTCCATAACTTAAAAAACCGGCTGTCATTGCACTTTCTATTAAAGTTCCAGAAATACGTGTATCTCTTCCTATTAAAATTGTTGGTGTATGGTCTGTATGTTTAGATAATACATATGCTCCTGCTTTTGCTACTTTATACACTAATCCTGGTGTTAATTCTGTATTTGCAATTCTTCTGATTCCATCTGTTCCAAAATATTTTCTCATTTTTATTCATTTCCTTTCGTAATAAAATATTCTATTTAATATATATTATAGATTTAGTTTTCTTAGTAAAAAATTTATGTATATTTTATTACATTTTTTTTGTTTTTTCAATATATGGAATCAAAAAATGTTGGGTATCCATCTTCTCCTATCATCCATTTTTTCCAATCTTGATCTTCTTTTCGATTATTATTAAGTGTTGTTATAAATGTATCATTATTTTTTATATCATTTGTTTTTAATTCTTGTATTCCTTCTTCTATTGCTCCTACATTTTGTGAAAAATCACTGTTGTAATATACATTTTTTATATTCATTGTTGCCACTTGATTACTGGATATACTATCAATAATAGCAGATATACACATTCCAGAATTATATACATTTTCTATATTAACTACTATAGATTTTGCTAATTTTCCAACATTATCTACAATTCCCGCCTTAGCTGTTTTGCCCAAATTGTATGAATTATAAATACTTAAAGTAAATTTCACATCATAATCTCCCCCATCTACCTTTCCAAAAATCCCAGAATTTTGACATTCTCCTAAATTATAACAATTCATAATTATTATATTACTGCTGCGTGCTAAATCACATATTCCAGAAGAGCATTTTCCTTTATTTATACAATTATTTATGACACAATTATTTGGGGCTGAACCTACTATTCCTCCAGTTGTATTTCCTATTATGTCTCCTGTATTTAAGCAATTATTTATACCACCATTAGAACCTGCAAGTCCAGCTATTCCTCCAGCTCCTCCATAAGTATATACTCTTCCAGTTATAGTTATCTCTCCATAATTTTCACAATTATTAATTTCACTTACACCCAATCCTGCTATTCCTCCAACCATATTGAACCCTGTAATATCAGCATTATTTATACAATTTTCTATTATTTTTGCATCTTCTCCAATTATTCCTCCTATATGTCCTCTACCTATCATCTCTCCTGAAATTTCTAAATTCTTTATAACTGTCGTATTTGCACTACCATTTGAGAATAAGCCTATTGTTCTACCTATTTTATATGTTTCATTTATTTCTGTATCATTTTCAAAATTTATATATATGTTTTCTATTTTTTCTTGATTTCCATCAAATTCTCCTACAAATGCATTTTTTATTCCTATTGGCATAAATCCTGTTCCTGTTGTCATTTCATTCATTAAAGTATTTCCATCTTCTTCATTTCCATTTATATCTCCAAAGTCTGTTCTTTCACTGTTTACATACGAATACTTTGATTTGAAATTTAAACTTCTTTTTAATATTAC
>CAJFJM010000006.1 GCA_904384245.1 uncultured Clostridia bacterium | reverse complement strand
TTCTTTTGCAAATATTTTTTTGAATATATAATCATTCTTTAGTGAAACTTTAAATTCGTTATTTGTTTTGTTCATAGTACCTCTCTTTCTATTTTATCAGACTAATAAATTTTTTCAATATAATAAGATAAAATTTTTTGAATTTTGGGATTTTTATTTTTGACCTTCTAATTTTCAATACTTTTATATAAACTAATAATTTTCTTTCGTTTTATTAAATTAGGAAAAATGATTATAAAAATTATTTTGAAAAAATATTATTTTAATGAAAAGTTTTTAAGAAAATATTTTTGGGGCTTTTTAGTAAAAATTATTGAAAATAAATTATATATCTTTCTACAAAATTATAAATATAATAAAATATACTATAATATAATTAGATATAATATAATATAATTAAATACAATATAATAAAATTAAATTAAGAATTTAAATTTTTGAATTTTCAAATATTATGTATTCATAATATCATCGTTATGTAAATTTTTCAAGTATTTTTACTTGATTTTTTTAATTTTTCATCGCAAAATTCGACAACTATATATTATTTAATTTTATCGTGAAAAACAATATCTAAAAAATTTTTCTTTCCATATATACTATTTATCTAATATCATTATCTTTTACAATTTTTGATACTTTTCCATTTAATATTAGTGCAGATAATTTAATTAGAATAAGAGCTTCATCTACGGTAATTTCCAAAGTACATACCTGTCTAATCACTGAAATATAAGCTCTTCTCTGTTCTGCCAAAATCTTAAGTTTTGGCATATAAAGTAGTTTCCAAAAGGGTAATAATATTTTTTTATATTTAAAAGACCGACAGTTCCCGAAGACCCGCGTTAGCTTGAAAACCGTACCTAGACCTCAAAGCGTGAGCAACCAATTAGGTTTTCAAACAACCCTGCTATGGAGTGTTTTTAAATATAAAAAAATATTATTACCCTTTTGGAAACGGACTCACACACAAAAAAATACCCTTCCTAAAAACAAAATTTCTCCAAAAAATAATACATCATCTAAAAAATTTACATAACAAATCTCAAAATAATATCTTATTTTAGAAATATTCACAAAACAAACCCAATTCTCAAACAACTCTGTCCAAGAATCGGGTTCATCTTTAAATCCCTAAAGTAACCTAATTACTAAACTTTACAACATTTTTGCAAAACTTGCATCTATATCTCTACTTTAGCACCAACATTACTAAACTATTTATTATCTATACTCTTTTTTCATAACCTTCACAATTATCAAATATATACCAATTCCCAATATTACAAATGATATTACTAATACCATTATTGGTAAAATATAAGCTTTATTAGAACCTGTACTTGGTATTACAATCATTTCTTGTGATGTAGTATCATCTACTTCTTTATTTACTTTATTTGGAACATAATTTCCTGGTATAGATTCTACTGCTCTTCCGCCACCATCTTTTGTTATTTCTACAATTTCTGCTTGGTTTTGGAATGTTACATCATTATCTGAGCTTAATAATTGTGATACTACCATATATACTGCTCCTGTTTCTGCTTCATATATTGTTCCACCTATTGCATATTTAGGTTTGAATTTAATATTGTTTACTTTAAAGTAATCTGTTGTAAATATTTGATTTTCATCTATTGTTTCTGAACTTACTATCTCTCCTGCTTCATTATATTGATTATATGTTCCGGTTTTTAAAGCTTGTATTACATCACTTTGTACTAATTGACTACTTTCTAATTCACTTATTGATTTTGCTTGCCACAAATATTCTATGTTTGTTGGGTCATCTGGTTGATATCCAACTCCTTCATTTAAGTAGTCAATTATCATTGTTGGTGATATTGTTATTACATCATTTTGTTTTTGTGATTCACTTACTATTCCACTAGTATAGTAACTTTCTCCATATTTATAATATCCATAATTAAACATTTCATTTGAATTGTCTATATTTATATAATCCGCTTCTCCTTGATTATTTAGAGTAAATCTATATTTTAAACTTACTGTTGAACCTTGCATTAAGCTTGAGTCCAATTCGATTCTGACAAATCCATTTTCTGTTACTTTACCATCTACTTTAACTGGTTTAGTATATGATAAATATGTTGTTTGTCCTGTAACATTTCCATCTTCATCAAATTGAGCATCAATCAATGTTTGTCCATTACTTAGTGCTAATCTAATTTCTGATATTGATTTTTCTATGCTTATTTCTTGTCTTGGTCTTCTTATAATTCCTAAATCAATATTGCTTATATTAAATTTAACTCTGTTTTCTATATAATCTACATCTACAGTTAATAAGTCATCATCTTCATATTCTACATTGATTTCAAATTCTGGTGTTGTTGCTTCCATTTCTCTTATGTCATTTGTTGATTTAAAGTTATATATTTTGAAGTTTTCATCTATTTCTTGTCTTGTTTGAATATTATCTATTGCATATGACATATGAGTATCTGCATCTCTATAATATTTATCATTTTGTGAAATTTCTCTAAATCTATCATAATTGATTACTGTAGATTTATATTCTTCTGTTATATTTGTATAATTTTCTGTATTACCAGTATCTAATATTTTATATGAACCATCTCCATATGTGAATTTTATCTTATATCTTCCTGGTATAAATCCTGATATTGAATATGTTCCATCAGAACCCGTTTCGGTTTCAGCTGTAGCATCTGTCCATTCTCCTGCAATTTCATCATAGATTTGTACAACATTTTCTGTTGTTGCATCTATAAGTTCTACTTTTACTCCACCTATTGTATTTTCTGTTGCTTCATCATATCTTGAATCACCTTCAATTACATTTTCTGTTTCTCTTAATTGCTCATTTTCTGAGTCTTCAAATACAATTCCTGATACGGTTCTTGCATTTGCTATTACTATTGCAAGTGATGAAGCTTTATCTGTATCATCTTCATAAGTTGATTCATTGCCCATTACTGTATTTCCTGGTATAGAATCTTTATCTACTGCTGCATACAATAATTGTGGATTATCTGGTGAAAATGATGTCATTGATGATATTTCTGCTACATTTATTAGTGTTCTTCCTTGCTCTTCTAGATTTTTGATTTTTTGTGCTAGGTTAGCATCATCTTCTTCTATTCCTTCATTTAAAAGGTCTTTTACTGCATCTTTTTCTAGATTACATTGAATGTAGAATGTTACTTGACTTGAATTATTATTATCAGATGATGAAGGAGATACCATTGTATCTACATCCACTTCTAATCTTTTATAATCATCATATTCTGACATTCTGTAATTATCAGAAGAAATTATTCCTGTTAAATCACCATTTGTTGAATCTAAACCTGTTCCTATTAGAGCATCACTATATCTTATATCAAAATATTCTACTATTTCATTTACTCTAACTGGAATTTCTTCTTGGTTAGCTATAGTTAATTTATATGTTACTGACATATTAAATTCATTGCTATCATCTGAAGATTCATATTCTACATCTGCTTTATATATTGGTCTTGAATATGTACCTTTATATCTAGATTCAAATCTTACTCCAATATTCCAAGAATTTGCAACTTGTTCTGGATCTGTTTCGTCAAATCTTGAACCATATTTATAAATATGTCCATATCCACCTATTTCAATTTTAACTTGTTCTATTTCTTTTTGTAATGCTAGGTCTGCTTGTCTTCTTTTGTAAATACCTAAGTTTACATTTTCTATTACTATGCCTTCTTCTTTTCTATCGTATGATAATATATAGTCTGCACTCTTTGTATCAGAAGTTATTTCACAATTATTTGTTTCAGAAATATTAGCAACACGTCCACTATTATATTGTTCAAATGTATATTCTACTGATGCTGTTTGATTTCCATTTGCATCTTTTACTCCTGCTACATTTTCACTGTCTCCCATTTCTACTTCAGCAAATCTATTATTAAATTCTTGTCTTCCTGGTTCTGATGCTTTTGAACCATTTTCTTCATTTAAATGTGGTATAACATTTTCGTAAATTAGACCATCATATGTAAATTCTATTGTATAATCTGATAAATCATCAATTACTAATTGTTTAAATTCATATTCTCCACCATTTGCTGTTACTGTTACTTGATCTTCTCCTGTCTCTGGATTTTTTACTACATTTCCATTTTCGTCTAATACTCTAACTGTAATACCGTCAACTCTTATATCTGCATCATCTGCTGAAGAATCATTATATAAGTCATTTCTTATAGACATTTTTTCTGATTGAATATCTTCCCATACATATCCTGTTACATTTACATATTCTTTTCTGTTTGTTATTGTTGTTTCTGTAGCATTTTCTGCAACTATTGTGAATGAATGTGGTGTTGATACTACTTTATATGCTTCATTATCTCCAATTGATACCTCTATTGCTTGATAATTTCCTTCCCATATTCTATCTATTTTTATTTCTCCATTAGCATCTGTATAGAAAATTCTAGCTTGTGATTCTGTACCATATGTAATTGGGTCTATTGCTGTTATATATTGATCATTAGATGTATTTTTTATTTTAAATCCTACACCTTCTAGTGGTAATTGATTATCTTGGTCAATTTTTATAATTTTTAATTCTCCCATATGGTATTTATTATATATAGTTATTGTTGTTGTTTGTCTTGATACTATATTAAATGGATTTGGTGTTGTGTCTACAATATATCCATAATTATCTCCAATAGTTGTTTCTATTGCTTGATAATTTCCTTCCCAAAGTCTGCTTATTTCTATAGAACCTTCTGCATCAGTATAATACACTTTTGCTTGACTTTCATTACCATATGTTACTGGATCTGTTCCTGTTACATATTGACCTGTACTTACATTTTTTATTTTAAATCCTACACCTTGTAGTGGCTCTTTTGTAGTTTCATCTTGTTTAATTATTTTTAGATTTCCTAATCCATATTTATTTGTTACCGTTAAACTTGCTGTTTGACCAGCTAAAACATTAACTGTATGTGGAGTTGAATCTACTGTATATCCATAATTATCTCCTATCGTAGTTTCTGTTATTCTATATGTTCCTATAGGAACCGTAGAAATAAATATTTTTCCATTTACATCTGTATAAAATGTTCTTGCTGTGCTACCAAATGTTACTGGATTTGTTCCTGTTATATATTGTCCTAAAGAAACATTATAAACTTGAAAACCTACATTCTGTATAGGATCTTTTGTTGTTTCATCAATTTTTATAATCTCTATATTACCATTAAATACTAAATTATAATTAAATTCACCAGATATATTTCCACCTGTAGTAGTCTCTCCTAAAGGTACAAAATAAATCATATTTTGCCAATTATGTGTTTCTTCTTGTAAATACCATATTTCTACTTGATCTAAAGTAACACTAGTTCCATAATTACCTGTTGCATTTATTTTGCTTATTCCTCCTACATTTAATGAGGTATTTATACTTATATAAAAGTCTTTACCAGATGTAATTCCTGTAGGATCATTATAACCACTCATTTGTTGATTATTTTTGTCTGTATTATATCCTGTAATAATACGGTATTGAGAAATTGAATTACCATTTAAATCTTTAATATCTAAATTTCTTATTGTTCCTTCAAAACTCCAATTAAATGGACCTATTTCAATATAATTTTGACCATCAGGATATTTTGCAACATTAGTTTTAATATTTGTGCTGTTTTGGGTAATAGTTTTATTACCATTCCAATCTGTTCTCCATAATTGATTTGCTTTATTATTTCCTTCAGTAATTATTCCATCTATGTCACTATCATTTACATATATATGATTTGAAGTAATTGTAGCAAAACCTGATACATTAGGTATCCCTAAATAATGATTTATAGAACCAAATGTATTTGTTTTAAACAAGACATTTTGTAATAATGAATAGTTTTTTGGAAACAAGGTATCATAATATGGTGGTCTACCAGTACCTCGTAAATCATATATGTATTGACCATTTACTTTTTTATTAGCCCAATAAGATACTCTTGCATATATTTCATTTATTTGTATAGTACCATCAGATTTATAAAGTTTATTTCCGATTATTTTTGTATAATCTATTACTCTATAATACATTGGCGTTTGAGAATTATCAACATCTTTATCGTGTTCAACACATATAACTCTATTATATGCCGGATCAGAGTGATATTGAGCTGCTGTTTGATAAACTCTCTGACCAATTGGATAACTGCTATTTAATTGGATAATTGGAATAGCATCATTTATACCTGCTTTTGATACAGCAACACCAAAACATAACATTAACAAAAAGGTTAATATAATCTTTTTTATTTTTTTCATTACTTTATCCTCCTTTCTTAAATATTTTTATTTCTTATTTTCTTATAATAAATAAATATTGCTATACCAAATAAAACTATAATAATTGTAAATATTGATAGATAATATACAAATGCACCTGTTTTTACACTTACTATAACTTCAGCTTTTCCCATATCATCTTCACCTTGTTTTTGATTTCCAGGTGTTGAATTTGAATCTTGAACTAATAAATCATTATAATCTTCTGTTATTTCTGCTATATTAGTTATTACTCCTGTATTAGTAGCCGTAAGCTTTTTTGTTATAGTTAGTGGTATACTCTTTGTTTCTCCTGATTTTATAACTGTATTTGATAAACTATCACTTATAATATTATTTCCTTGTTTTATCCAATCTTTATTTGTTTCTGTACTAAAATCTACATCGTTTGGTAAATAATCTGAAATAGATTTAACATATCCTTCTAATTCTCCAATATTAGTTACAGAAATATTATATTCGATTGTAACTACTGCACCTTCTATATTTTTTCTATCTAACTCTATTTTTGCTAGTGATGAATTATCATATGAATAAACTGCTGTTTTTCCATTTTGTACTACTGTTATTTTTTCTACATATTTATCTAATTTTAAGTTGAAGTCTTCTAATTCTATAAGTCCCATATTTATAGAAGATATATTTTCATCTGTTACAGTAATAAAATCTGATACTGAATATTCATCTTCTACACCGTTAATATTTAAGGTCTTCTTTATAACATCTGAATTATAATTTTCTGCTACACCGTCTTTTTTATAATATGTTAAACTATACAAAGATTCATCATAATCAAATATAATTAAATATCTTCCAGTAGGCACTTCTTCTAGTAAATAAATTCCTCTATTATTTGTTACTGTTTCTATATTTTCCCCACTAGTATTCTTTACTGCATTACCTGTTTCAGCATCTATTAGTCTTACTGAGATATTTTCCATTAATTTTTCATTTGAATCTCTTTGTCCATTTCTATTTTCGTCTAACCATACTATTCCTGTTATTGTCTTTTGATAAGAAATTGGATCTTCTGGATCTGGATTATTTGGATCATCTGGATCATCTGGGTTATCTGGATTATCTGGGTTGTCTGGGTTGTCTGGATCATCTGGGTTGTCTGGGTTGTCTGGATTATCTGGGTTGTCTGGATTGTTCGGATTATCTGGATCTGGATCATCTGGTTCATCTGGATTATCTGGTTCTTCTGGTATAATTGCTGGAATTATATGAGTAATTTCTTCTGTTGTTGCTAATTTTGAATCCAAATAATATATCTCCGCGAAATTAGTTAGAATTTTAGCCTCATCAGTATCAGCTGAAAAATCTACTGTAGTTTCTATATCTATTACATATGTATCCTGACTTTCTACATTTAATATATTAAATCTTAATAAATTATTTGCATCTGTATACTCATATTCTTCTCCATTTACTTTAACTGAAGTAATAGTTAATTCTTTAGGAAGTTGGTCAATTATATTTATTTGTGACATATAAATATTCGCATTATTTTTTATTGTAATTTGATATTTAATAGTATCCCCAAACTGTACTTGTTCACCATCATTTTCAGATGTCATATTTGCTGATACATTATATTGATAATAAGTTTGAGTAAATTCATTTGACCTATATTCTTCATCACCATATATTGCTGTTGCTGATATTACAAAATCTTCACTAATACCTTCTATTTGTTCTGGTAAAAGAAAATAATATACTACTTTATTTTCTCCTGCTTTTACTGTTCCTATATCTATTACATCACTATAATCTAATGCTTCATCAACAGGTTGTGAGTCATTATCTTCTTCTTTTAATCCTGTTAAAGTACCAACTCTATTACAATTCATCTTATCTGACATATTTAATTTTACTTTAACATTTTCCATATCTTCATTTGAAAAATTCTCAACTATTGCAAAATATTGTAATGCATTAAGGGTTGTCCCTACTATTAGTCTATCTGTTGAACTTTTAAATGTTATTCTTAAAGATGCTGGTACAACATTATATGAAATATTAGCTATTTCTTCAGTATTTCCATCATATTCTAGTTTAAAATTACTTTCTACTTGTTTTTGTTCCTGTATATCATTTTTTATACGAATTTCAAATGTTTTTACCACAGTTTCATCTGGCTCTAAAGTTTCTATAAGTATTTCTTCCATTTCTTTTTCTATTTCGTCATAATAAACAGGACCTGCATATTCATATCTTTCTTTAGGTTGTACATATACCGCTTCTTCTGGAATTGTTACTGATAACTTAACATTTTGAGCTTGTTCTCCACCAGAGTTTTTAACAGTTACTCGATATTGTACTACTTCTCCAGCTTTTATGTTATCAGTATCTGATATTTTTTTGCCTTGCACATATGCTTCCATAGTAGCTTCAATTGTTGCTTGTTGTTCAGTTTGTAATGATATTACTTTAGAATTAACTTCTGTTTTTTGATTTAGTTCTGCCTTAGTATATTTAACACTATATCCTTCAGATGCTGTTTCATTGTAATCTAATCCCTCTGGTATCTTTATTTGATATGATGCTTTTATATTTTCACCATGTTCTAATTCATTTAAATATATTAAATAACTACGAACTTGACTTCCTTCGTTAAGTTCTGTTGTCCAACCATTTTCTGTATTATTTAAGTCTTCTGTTGCATTTGCATTCTCACTATAATATATTTGAAAATCTGCACTACTAGATGTTGATAATTCTATAGGGGTTACAACATCTACAGACATTGTATTTGTTGTTTTATTTCCTTGAATAGATACTTCTCCTTGTGTAGGCATTTTTCCTAATATATATATATCTTGCATGTTTGTTTTATTATTTATTATGTCAAAATCTACTGTCGCTATTTTTTCTTGTGAATTTCTTTCTATTTCTATTACTTCTTCTCCACTACCTACTGTTTCAATTCCATATTCTGCAATATTATTTGTTGTAATAACTTCATCAGGAGAAATTATAGATATTCCTGTAGTTGTAGTATTTTCAGAATATTCCCTATTTCCTTGTTGATTCCTATATGTCATTCTTATCTCATTATTTTGACTTATTGTTTTTGGATTTATTGTTAAATCTAAAATAATAGAAATAGTTGCTCCATCTATTGTAGCATCCTTATATTTAGTTTGTTCTCCTTCTAAATAAATCTCTATTGTATTGTCTCTTAAATTAGCACTTTTTATTTTTAATTCATCTTCATATAATAAGTTTATTTGTTTTACATTTATACTCTCAACTTCTGCTGGAAATTCTATTTGCACAATTGGATTTTTGTATAGTGCTTCACCAGTAGTATTAGTTTTTAAAACTGCTTTTATTTCTAAATCTTTATTTTCATTTACAGAAGAAAATTCTGTTTTAGAAATATTTATTTGTGCTTTTTCTTCAGGTTCTTGTAAATTTATATTATATTCTTCAGTTCTTGAATATTCAGAGTAATCTATTTTAAATTGTGTTTTTAAAAGATTCATTTCACTAAATAATTCTTTAGAATATTCATCATTTTTTAAGTATTTTTTATTTTTAATATCTAAATTCCCTATTGAAATAGGATTTGAAAATTCAAAAATTAAATTATTTACATCATTACTATAATTTATTATTACTTGACCATTTTCATTTGTTTCTGTATCTTCTGTAATTGTCTGTAATAACTCTCCATTTTGATTATATATATTTATATATCCATCTAAACCTAGTAAATATAACATTTGGTTTTTGTTAAACTGTGTAGATTTATAAAAAACTGAATTATCTGCATTATATTCACTATCATTTCTTATAAATACACTTTTTTCTGTTAACAGCTTTAAATTTTTTATTAAGTCAATGTTTGATATTTCTACATTATATTCTTCATCAAAATCTATAGATTTACTATCTTGTGAATATAAATAACCTTTTTTAATATTTTCTGTGCTGTTTACATTAACACTAACTAGGTCTCCTCTTAAATTTGCTTGAAAATCATTATCTAATTTTTCTTTATATTCATTGTCCATACCAAATAAAACTTCAGTGATTTCAGTCTTGTAATTTAATACTGTGTCTTCTGGTAATTGGTTTTTATAATAATAAACTATTTTATATACACTTTTGCTATTTCCCCACATATATTTATTTTCAAAATAGGATAAATCATTTTCTATAATTACTTTATTTTTGTCTAAATGATATTTAGTAGAATCTATTTCTACTCCATTATATATTACTTCTACTTTTTCTAGCTCTTCTGAGTTAGGTATTTCAATAGTTATATCCTGACTTTTTACTGGTAATAAATTATCTTGTACATCTAATTCTATATTTTGTTGAATAATAGTCATACTATTTTGTATATATATTACTTTTTCTATATCTTGACTTGAATAAATAGCAGTATTTCCTTTCCAATGTAATATTAAATTTGATTCCGAATTTATATTAGTAGATTTTTGCTTATTTTCGTCTAAAAAATACACACAGTTAAAATTAACTTTTGATTTACTGTCAAAATAATCTACAGAAAAATTATCTATCTTTTTAAATTCAACTGGTATATCAATAGTAATATTATTACCTGCTATTAAGTCCTGAAAATATATTTGATTAGCATCATCTTTTATCTCTTTTATATATGGACTACTTACTTTTTCACCTAAAATTTGAAAATTTGCATTATCAAATGTTATACAAAGATCAGATAAACTTCCTACTTCTTTTACACTTATATCTACTGTTATTGTTACTTCTTGTGAAATTTCTGCATCTATTTCTTTGTATTTATTATCATCTTTTTTAAAATAAGCATTCCAACTTATTTTTTCATTTTCTAAAACAATATCTGAAATATCACTATTAGCTAATTCATTTACAGCTTTAACAGAATATTTAAAAATATTTAAAAAATTAAAACTTAGTAAAACAAAAATTAAAGCTAATAATAAAAATTTTTTTACAAACCTAAATCTCATAGAGCTTCCCCTCCGTTTTATTTTTAGTACATCATTCCTTATTTATATTATTTCAGATTTAATATGCATTTTCAACTCCAAAAATTTTCCATTTTTTTTATTTATTACGGATAATAGCAATTGTCAAATATGACAAATGAATTAAATCTATTTAACAATTTTATTACAATGCTTTTAAATAAAATCAATTTAACGCTTTGTTTATATTTCCGTATGTAAAAGTGTTCATGGAGTTATAAGATTTATATTCAGTTTAAAAAAGAATTTATTTATAAAATAAATTCTTAAAAAAAAAATCATATATAAACTTTTTCGTTTATATATGATTTTTTTAGTTCTTAGAAATTATTTATAGATTATTTCCTTTTATCTATTACAAACTTCTTTATTAGGATAATTCCTACACCTAGTATAATAAATGCTATAACTCCTATTGCTATTGGAAGTATATATTCTCTGTTTTCACCTGTACTTGGGATTACTATGATTTGTGGTGATGTAGAATCATCTGTTTCTTGTTGCTCTTTGTTTGGTACATAGTTACCTGGTGTTGAAGTAAATTTACTTCCTCCTGTTTTTGAACCTACTATAACTTCTGCTTGGTTTTGAGTTGGTTCTTCATCTGCTGAGCTTAGTACTTTACTTACTACCATATATACATCTCCAGATTCTGCTGTTGTTTGTGTATTTCCTTTTGAATATACTGGTTTTAAGTTTGCATTAGCTAAATAATCTGTTGAATATACTTGTGTTAAATCTATATTTTCTATTATTGCATTTCCACTTGAGTCTATATCACTTGTAATATATTCTCCTGTTTCTATAGCATCTATTACATTTTGTGCTACTAATCTGTCATTTGTTATTTCGTCTAAACTTACTTCTTGCCAATTATATTCAATGTTTGTTGGATCATCTGGTAGATATGTTGAACCTTCATCTAAGTAATCTATTATTCTAGTTGGTGATACTGTTACTACATCTGTATCTTTTCTGTCTTGTCCTACTGCTTTTTCATAATAGCTTTCTCCATATTTGTAATATCCATATGTGTCATCAACATAGTCTGCTTGACTTGCATTTTCTGCTGTTAGTCTATATTTTACTTCTAGTTTTGATCCTTGAATTAGTCCTTGGTCTAATTCAATTCTTACATATCCATTTTCAACTGTTATACCATTTTCTTTTACTGGTGGCATATAAGTTGTATAATTTGCTTCTCCTACTAAGTTACCATTTTCGTCTATTTGTACATTTACTAGCACTTGGCCATTTTGTAATGATAGTCTAACTTCTGATACTGATTTTATTAAGTTTAAATTTTGTTCTGGTCTTCTTACTATACCAAAGTCCATATTTTTAATGCTAAATGCAATTCTGTTTTCTATTCTGTTCAAATCTATACTCATTAAGTCATTGTCATCATATTCAACATTAAATTCCATTACTGGTGTTGTTGATGTCATTTTCATTTGAGTATTTGGATCTTTTGATTCTTCATATTGATAATTATATACTTTTAAGTTTTCATCTACTGCTTTTCTTTCATCAATATTGTCTATTGCATGTGACATTCTAGTATCTGATTCACTTACACTTCTATAGAATTTGTTGTTGTTTGCTTCACTTTGTGCTCTATCATAGTCAATTGTTGTTGATTTGTAGTTTTCTACCATTGATTCATAATTTTCTCCTTGTGCTCCATTTACTATCTTGTATGAACCATCTCCCCATGTATATTTAAGTACATATTTTCCTGGTACAAAGCCTACAAAATTATAGTTTCCATTTGTGTCTGTTACTACTTCTGCTGTCGCATCTGTCCATGCTCCAAGTGTTCCATCGTCATTTACAACTTGTTCATCAAAGATTCTAGCTACATTGTCTGTTATATTTCCATTACTGTCTACTTCCATTAGTTGTACTGTAACTCCTCCTATTGCATTTTCTGAAGTTGTATCATATATTCCGTCACCTTGTGCAATATTTTGAGTTCTTGCTAGTTCTTCATCTGTTAAGTCTTCAAATACTGTTCCTGAAATTTCTCTTGCATTTGCAATAACTATTGCTATTGTAGATGCTCTGTCTGTATCATCTTCAAATGATGTTTCATCTTCTATGTTTTGAACATTTCCTGGTATTGAGTCTTTGTCTATTGCTGCATATAAACTATTTGCATTGTCATCAGTATATGTTGTAAATGATGTTATTTCAGCTATATTTTTTAAGTTTTTGTCTGCATTTTCTAATTGATTTGCATCATTTCCATATATTTTTGCTTCATTTAACATATTTAGAACATTTTCTCTTGATAAGTTAAATTGGATATATATTGTTTGTTGTGTTACTTTTTCTGCTGTAGCACCATCTGCTGATTGTTTTAGTAATGAATTTGCATATATTTCTACCTTTTTATATCTGTCATTATATCCTGTTTCTTCATATTCTAATGCTCCTGTTATACTTCCATCTGTTTCGTTTATTCCTGTTCCTATTCCTGCTATTGTATATCTTGAGTCAAAATAGTCTACTATACGATTTACTCTTGATGTTAATGATTCTTGGTTTGCTAATGTTAATGCATATGTTAATGAAACTTTTAATTCTTTGCTGTCATCATCACTTTCGTATTCTGCATCTGCTTGATAAATTGGTCTGCTATATGTTTGTTTGTATGGACTTTCAAATCTTACACCTAAATTCCATGCATTTTGAACTTGTGATGGGTCTTGTGTATTATATCCTGAACCATATTTATATATATGTCCATATCCTTGAATTTCTACTTTTACTTGGTCTAATTCATTTTGAAGTGCTAAGTCTGCTTGTCTTCTCTTATATACACCTAAGTTTATGTTTTTAATTTCTTCTACACCTGATCCTCTTTCATATTCTATTGTATAACCTGCTGCTTGTGTAGTTGCTATAATGTCACAATTATTATTTTTTATTGGTGTTGCTGTACGTCCATATCTTTCTTGTGTTATTTCATATTCTACTGTTGCTTGAACTGTTCCTTGAGCATCTTTTATTGCTGCTTCTGTTTCTGATGAACCTGCTTCTACTGTTGCAAATCTATTATTAAATTCTTGTCTTTCTGGCTCAATTGCTTTAGAACCATTGTCTGCATCTAAATGTGGTACAACATTTTGATATGTTAGTCCATCATATGTGAATTCTACATAGTAATTTGATAAATTATCTATCTCTACATTTTCGAATAAGTATTCACCATTTTCGTCTGTTGTTGTTATTTGTTCTTTTCCTGTTTCTGGGTCTACAACAACTTGACCATTACTCATAAGTCTAACTTGAACTCCACTCATTCTAGCATCTGTATCATCATTTTCGTCATTTCTATAATAATCATTTCTTATAGATTGTTTTTCTGATTGAATATCTTCCCAAACATATCCAGAAAGTTTAATATATATTCTTCTATTTTTTATAGTACATTCAGTTTCATCAACTTGAATTTCAATTCCTCCGTCTATCATTTCATATCCGTAATTTGGATTACTTAACTCATATGCTATATATTTTCCTTCTATAATATTTGGTAAGTTTATTTCTCCATTTGTATCTGTTTCAAATACTAGAGCTTCATCTCTGTTAGGAGTATAAGTATATGTTACTTCATCTCCATTTACTATTTGTTCTTTTATATATTCTTGTGTATCTGCATTATAGAATATAAATGTTACACCTTCTAGTTTTATTTGTTCATTATCCTCATCTACTTTATATATAACTAAATCTTTTGTAATATCTTTATTTACTATATTATATTCTGTTGCATCTGATGGTATTGCAATTCCACCTTCTATCATTTCATATCCATAATTTGGATTTTCTAACTCATATGCTAAGTATTCTCCTCTTATAATATTTGGTAAATTTATTGCTCCATTTATGTCTGTTTCAAATACTAATGCTTCATCTCTATTTGTTGTATAAACATATGAATATTCATCTCCATTTACTATTTGTTGTTTTATATATTCTCCTGTATCTTGATTATAGAATATGAATTTTACGCCTGGTAATTTAATTTGTTCTCCTTCACTACTTACTTTATATATTACTAAATCTCTTGTAATATCCTCATTTTCAATAGTATATGTGTCTGCATCAAGTGGTATTTCAATTCCACCTTCTATCATTGCATATCCATAATTTGGATTTTTTGTTTCATAAGCTATATATGTTCCTGGCATAATATTATCTAATTGAATTCTACCATTTGTATCTGTTACAAATTCTGATGCTTCATCTCTATTTGATGTATATGTATAACTATTTCCGTTTTTTACTAAGTATTGTCCCATATCTTGATTATAGAAAATAAATCCAACATCTTTTAGATATATATTTTGTCCATTAACTTTTTTTACTACAGTTAAGTCTCTAGTAATTGGAATGTCTGTAATTGTAACTGATATATCTTGTGGTAAAGAGCTTGTTCCATGGTCTTCTAGTAATAAGTTTTGTTTATTTGCTGAAGATAAGAACCATAATCTTGCTGTTTTTACATCACTAACATTTTGTTTTCCTTTAGCTTCTATACTTTCGATATTTCTTATTCCACTATCTGCACGAATTGTTAAGTAGAAGTTTTCTCCTGATGTTATTTGGTTTGGATTTACCCATATTTCATTAAGTCCTTGATATTTTGATACCCATAAGTTATTTTTAGAACTATTGTTTATATAAAGTTCTTGTCCTCCGTCTCCTCTTAATCTTATTTCATCAAATGTTCCAGAGAATGTCCAATTAAATGGTCCAATTCTTATATAAGAAATTCCGTCTGAATATTTATAAGATTCTATTCTTAAATTATCTTTGTTTGTGTTATCAATTGGTTGTGTTACATTACTTGAATTTCCTATATTGTTTGCATAATTTTCTGCTTCTGTATATAGTGCATTTTTTCCAAAATTATTATTTCTTGCATCTGACCAGTTAATTCCAAATTGTGAACCTACTTGATTATACCAGTTATTTATTACTGCATATACAGCTTGTTGTCCTTCTGAGTATTGTTGTTGCTCACTATTATCATTTTTTGCTGGTCCATATCCTTGTCCTTTAGATAAAATATATGCTAAAGTTCCATTTAGTTTATTATTTACTGTTACTCCTGTAGAAACGTCTGTTGCTGTATTTCCTGTTATTTCTATATATTTTTGAACATTATAAGTATAATACCTATAATTTCTTAGTGTTGCACCATACTGTACACAGTATAAGTCATTTCTTGATGTAATTATATTATACATATTATATAATCTTACACTATTTGAAACATTTGCTCCACTTTTTATTTCTTCTAAACTTCCATATGTAACAGCTTTAGATAAATTCCATACCACTCCAAATACCAAAAATATTGCAATTATAAGTGATACTACATATTTTGTTATCCTTTTCATTATATCTTTTCCTCCTTTCCTATATAATTCTTCTATTCATGACCATTTTTGTTACAAAGAATGCTCCTGTACCTATTACTATAATTGATACTAATATAATAGCAACTGTTGCAACAACTTGACCTGTTTTTATACTTACTATTAAGTCTGCACTTCCTAAGTCATCTTCATCTATTACATTGTTTCCTGGTATAGAATCTACATCTGATAGTCCTTGTTCATTATATACTTCTGTAATTTCTGCTGTATTTGGAATTAATCCTGTATTATTTTCTGTCATTTCCTTTGTTACAGTTAAAGTAATTTCTTTACTTTGTCCTGGTTGTATTCTTTCATTTGCTAAACTTGTATTATATAATTTTCCTTCTGATTGATACCAGTCTTTGTTTAGCTCTGAACTAAATTTGTAATCTGATGAAATATAGTCTGCTATTTTTCTAACATATGCATCTACTTCACCTTCATTTGTAATTTTTATTTTGTATTCTACTACTATGCTTGTACTGTTTATCAATTTTGAATCAATTTCTGCTTTTGCTAAGCTTGATTCTCCAAAGTCTAATGTAGATGTTCCTCTACTATTTTGTACAATTACTTTACTTACATATTTGTCTAATTTTAAGTCAAATACTTTTGCTTGTTTTAATCCTATATTTATATTTGAAATATTTTGTTCTGATACAGTTATTACTTCTGTTCCTCCAACTAACATTTCTTCTCCATTTATTGTCATTGTTCTGTCAACTGCTTTAGAAGTATATTGTGTATCAATTCCTCCTTTTTGATATGTTGTTAATACATATTTTGATGTGTCATATTCAAATATTACCATATATGAACCTTGTGGTATATTAGATAAAGTATAGAATCCATTATTATTTGTTGTAGCTGTAAAATTATTTCCATTACTATCTTTTAAGAATTCATTTGTTTCTGTATTTAATAGTCTAACTATTATTCCTGATAATAATTCTTCGTTTTCATCTCTTTGTCCATTTTCGTTTTGGTCAAACCATGCTACACCTGAAATAATTCTTGTTTCTTCTGGATTTTCTGGTTGTTCTGGTTCTGTTGGGTTACCTGGATTTACTGTATTAGTTGTATTTGTATTATTTGATGTATTTGTTGTATTTGTATTATTTGTTGTATTTGAAGGTTCTTCTGGATTTGAAGGATCTTCTGGTTCTGTTGGTTCTCCTGGCTCTTCTGTTTGTCCATATTCTGGTTGAATTATATGTGTTACACTTGATTGTGCTAATTTTACATAGCTTAAATATAATTCTGCAACATTATTAAGTTCAATTGCCTCTTCATTTCCAATACCTTTGTTTATTACTACTCTTACTAAGTATTCTACAGATGTTTGTGGTTCTATTGTATCTGAAATTTCTATATATTTTTCTCCTGCATTATTTTCTATTGTGTATCCATTATTTTCTGTTAATTCTACACCATTTCTTTGTACTGAAAGAACAGATACATTATTTGAAATTTTATCTTGAATAACTACATTGTTAGCTGAACTTTCTCCATTGTTTTGTACTGTTATTCTATATGTTATTTCATCTCCTACTTTAACATATGTACCACTATTTTCTGAATAATTATTTATTGTTATATTTGCAGATTTAAGATTTTGTTCTTTTTCGTTTGTTGAATATTCTACATTATCTACTGTTGCTTTTGCACTAACTTTTAGAATTTTTTCTTCTGCATCATTAAATGGTGTTACTTGTATATATGTTCCTATATCTACTGATTGACCAGCTGGTAAATTTTCTACTACAATTGTATCTGTATTTGATGTTACAATTTCTCCATCTATTGTGTCATATATTAACTGTTGTATTGTTGCATTTTCTAAATTTACTTTAACTGAGATATTATTTAGGTCTGAATCTGAAATATTTGTTAATGCTATATTATAACGATATACATATCCTGGTTGTAAGTTATTTTCTGCATCTACAGATGTTATACCTAATTGCATTGCTCCTTGTTGTATTTGAGTTGCTATTTCATTTGAATCTTTTATAACTTCTCCATATTGTAATTCTGCTGTATTTGATATTGTAGAATTTGCTTTTCCTTTTTGTACTCTTACATTATATTCATTTACTACACTTTGTCCTGGTAATAGATTACCAATTTCAAATTCTACTTCTTTTTTATCTAATACTTCATTCCATCCTGCTTGTGATTCTCCATCACCTTGGTCAACTTCTATAATAACTTCTTCTAAATATACTGTACCATCTGGAACTACTGCTTTTACTTTAGCTGATTCAACTGGTTCTGAGCCTGTATTTTTTGTTATTACTTGGTATGTTAAAATTTCTCCTTCTTTTATTTGAGAAACTTCTTCTCCTCCACTAATAGTTTTTAATTCTGTTTCTAAAACTGGTCCTGCTCCAGTTTCTAATGTGATTAAATCTAAGTTTACATTTTGTCTTACTGATGTTGTATCATCTATATATGATATTGTATAACCAGCTTTAGCAACTGCATTATATTCTAGTCTTTCTGGTATAATTACATTATATGAAATCATTCCTGTTTCTTGTAATTGCATATTAGTAATTACTACTAAATATTTTTTTGCTGTAGGATTAAATTCTTCTGTCCATCCATTACTATTATCTTCTAAAGTTTCTGTTGCATTTGCATTTTGTGTATAGTAAATTTTTACTTTAGACATATCTATTCCTGTAACTTGAAGTTCTGTAATTTGTGTTTCTATATTATTTTCTGTAACAGCTTCTTTAGTTGGGAATGTTCCTAATATTTTAACATCTGAAATACTTCCAGAGTTATTGTTCATGATTTCACTATTTATTGTTATTTGTTTTTGCTCTGCTCCAATTTCTAATTTTGCATTTTTTGTTCCGTCATTATTTATTACTTCTATATCACTTTGTGGAATTGTTGTTGTTGTAACAAGTCCTGCATATGATACTACATTTATTTCTGCTGATGTTTCTCCTTGTTTTTTACCTTCTGGATAATTTATTGCATCTTCATTTGTGTATACAAGTCTTATTTGTTCTGTACTACTTCCTGCTTTTTTATCTAATGTTAAGTCTGCATTTATAATTATTGTTGCACCTTCTATTGCTTCTTCTTTATATTTTGTTTGTTCTCCTTGTAATGATATTTCTATTGTTCTACCATCTGATAACATTCTTGCATCTGATATTTGTAATTCATCTTCATATAATAAGTCAATTGATTTTACATTTATTGCTTGTACTTGTGATGGTAATGTTATATCTATTTTTGGATTTTTATATAGTTCTTTGTCTTCTTCTCTTGTTTGTAATATTGCTCTTATTTCTACATCATTATTTACACTCATTGTTGATAATTCTTTTTTATTTATTTCTAATTTTGCTGAGCTTTGTGTTTCTTTTAATTCAGTTGTTGATGTATTTGATTCTAATGGTATTGTTTGATTTTCTCCTTCTTCTGTTTGTAATCCATTTAGAACATAATATCCATTTAATTTATAATTTATTGAATTTGCATTTCTTACTGTTTGTACATCATTTGCTTTTATTACTTTTGTATTAGAAAATTTTAGTTGTCCAGATTTATCTTGACTTCCTGTTATATTAAATTTTATTGCTCCTACATTTTCAGGATAGTTTATTTCTATGTTACCATCTGAATTAGCTTCTGTACCCTTATTTATTGTTGCTATATTTTCTCCTGTTTGACTATTAGATATTTCTATTTTTCCATTTTCTCCTAATACATTTAATATATTATCTTTATTAAAAACTGTTTTTCTACTATATACATTTTGCATTCCTATATTTGATAAGTCTTCTGTTAATTCTACTATATTTGATATTTCTGAGAAGTTTAAGTTTAATGTTACATTTTCTGTGAATTCTTTGTCTATTTGACTATAAAGTTTTCCTTTATATATACTTTGCTCTTGATTTGATACTTCAACTGTAACAAATGAATTCTTTTCTTCTGATGAAGGTGTTAACTCATAGTTTGCTGACATTATTGTTTTATTTACATCATATAGTTCTATTTTTGATGAAGCTTTAAAAGTTTGTCCTCCTATATTATCACTTCCTGCAAATATATATGTAATAACAAATTCATCATTTCCTGATTTATTCCATGTAACAATATTTTCGTTTGCATCATTTGAAAGGCTAATTTTTAATTCTCCATTTTCTTGATTATAATTCCAATTATCTTCTTGTAATGTTTTACCATTTGTTGCTAATGTTCCTTTTGATGCAACAATTACTTCTTCTGGGTATTTATCATTTATTTTTGGAGCATTTAATTGCATTTCTGTTAACTTTATAGGAAATAGATTTCCATTTAGTCCAGATTTTACATATAATTGTACAATTCTTCTGTCTGAGTCTTTATATCTTACAACACTGTTTGTTATAATATTTGATTCTAATATAATACCGTTATTTTGCTCGTCATATGGACTAACTAGTTGTAATTTTACAGTTCTTGTACCAGTAATTTGTATATCTTTTTCTGAACTATCACGATATATTCCTTCTATTTGCAATTCACTTTCCATATCTAAAATACCTAAATTGAATTTGTCATCTTTAGTTACTTCAATTCCTACTAAGATATCTCTTGTTTCTCCTGCATTTATTTGTGATAGATAAATAACATTATTTTCTATTCTTGTTATTCCTTCACTTAAAATATCTGTTTTTAATTTAAAATTAGAATTTTTTAATGTTATTTTTCCATTAAAATATCCTTCTTGTTTTACAGATATTTTCATATGCAAGTTTAATTCTGTTGAATCCATTTTTGCTTTTAGGTCTGTGGATTCATCTTCTCCATTTTTTAAATTTGCACTGAAAGTAACATTTTTATGACTAGTATTTTCTGCTCCTAATGCATCAACTGCATAAGAAACCACACTAAATCCTAGCAATATAAAATTTGCCATTGTCATTGTGATAATTAAAAGAATTGTTGTGATTACTTTTAATAAATTTGCTTTCATAAATACCCCTCCTAAATCTAGTAATTCTCCGTTTTACTTAGCCTATTTTATCTATATTATAATATATGTATTTTTTTCGAGAGTCAATAAAGTTAATT
Source organism: uncultured Clostridia bacterium (assembly GCA_904384245.1). Classification (GTDB taxonomy): domain Bacteria; phylum Bacillota; class Clostridia; order TANB77; family CAG-508; genus CAG-269. The sequence goes on along the minus strand of CAJFJM010000006.1, from coordinate 8,271 downwards.
TACTATTATTTTACGTGATTTTTATAGGCTTACGGATGTTATTTTTTTAACAAATATGTCTTTTTGATTACATTTTTATGTCATATTAGTTACATTTTTATTTTTTATCAATAAACATAATCACTCTATAATACATTATACCTTGATTTTTCAACTTTTTCAAGTATTCTGAGAGATTTTCTTAAATTCATAATTTCTTATCTTATTTCTAAAAGTCAAGAGTAATTATTCAGTCAGCGTGAAGAGGTATATGTAAAAAATTTTCCAAATTCTGAGGTGTTTAATGTAGGGATTTAAAGCTTCTTAAAAGAAAAATTAGGAGAATCTCAAACCCTTTTGAGAGGTACCTGATTTTTCTTTTTAGAAGCTTTTAATTCCAGAGCATAACCCTCAGAATTTGGAAAATTTTTTACATATACCTCTGGGAGCGGGCAATAGATTATAGCCTTGCCTTTTAGAAACAAGATAAGAAATAATGAATTTAAGAAAACACATTTAGTTTGGAAATATTTGAAAAAATTAGCATATACTATTATAAGGATTAAATAGTTTGTTAAAAACTGAAATATATTATATTTGAATACTAGAAAGGAGTTCAAAAATGGATAATAATAATTTAAATATTGATAATGATACTATGAATCAAATTAAGAATTTAGTAAATGGAGGAAACATATCAGATGCTCTTTCTAAAATTTCACCAGAAATGATACAAAATTTTTCAAATATGATGAATTCTAATTCTCAAAATAATGGTCAAAATAATAACAATCCAAATAATAATCAAAATAACATAGCTTCACAAAGTAGAAAAAATGGAGAAATGAATAATAATTCTCAGAGCTATCAAAATAATTATTCTAATAATGAAAATTTTAAAAATAATAGCCAAAATGAATCTGGACAAAATAGTATTCCTAATTTTGATTTAAATAATATAGATATGAATACTATCATGAAAATTTCTTCTGCATTTGGTAATATGAATAAAAATAAAAATGACCCTAGAGCTAATCTTTTAAATTCTTTAAAACCTTATTTAAGGGATAATAAAAAAGAAAAGTTAGATAATTATGTTAATTTATTGAATATGAGTAAGATTGCAGAAGTATTAAAAAATACTAATATTAACAAGGAGAATAATAATGAATAATTTCTTTCCACCTCCTTTTCCTTTTTTTAAACCTTATTATAATAAACCATATAATCATTATAATGTAAAACAAAATAACAATTCTACTAAAAATAATCAAATATGTTCAACCTCTGATTCTAATAAAAATACTAATAATTTTTCAAATAGTTATCAACATTATGGTATTAACAGTAATAATTTAGATATAAATAGTAACATGAATTCTAAAATAGAAAAAAATAGTATTACAAATAATTTAAAAGGTAATACTATTTCTTCTGTATCTTTCAATCCTTTATATAGTTTAATCCCTAAGAGTTTTGGCCCTTTAAATATAAATATAAATGGTTTTTCTGATTCGAATGAACCTATTTTTGAATTATTTGGCATTAAACTTTTCCTTGATGATATTATTATTATTTGTCTTTTAATTTTTCTTTATGAAGAAGATGTAAAAGATGAAATGTTATATATTATTTTAATAATGTTATTGTTTTCTTAATATTTTATGTAGTTTTTGGATTATTAAATAACTTATTCAATAATTATTTTATTATCATGGACATATACATATGCTTGTTTGTGCATCGGTTCTTCGTCTCTGTCTATTTCCCTTACTATGTTTGAAATTCTAATTTGTACAGTATCTAATAATCCAGCTGCTATTATTGCTTGTTTGTTTCCTTTTGCTCCTGCATGTGCTAGTCCTCTTAAATTTCCTAAAACTATAATATTGTCAGATGCTACTACTTCTGCTCCTGAATTTACATCTCCTATTACAACTATGCTTCCTTCTGTTTCTAGCCTTTGGCCTGATCTTAATGAACCTTTATGAAATTTAGTTTCAGATGTTGCTATTTCTCTGTCAAATGCTTTTTTTATTCCTGAAAGCCCTAATGTTTTTGGCATATCAAAATCTATTTCTACATCAATTTGTCCTTTTATTAAATTCTGAATTTCATCTATTTCTTTGTTTTTCATAACTTTGCCAGTTACTTTTATTGGTGTTTTTTCATCTTTATATAATTTTTTTAATTCAGGTAATTTTTTTCGTAAATCATAGATAATTTCTCTTTGTTCTGCATCTTCTGCTATTTTTATTATTATTTCATTTTTTCGCAAATTGATACTAATACAATTTTTTCTCATTTTTACATCCTTCCTTTTTACCTAAAAGATTCTGTATAAGGGGTAGCTGTTACACTTTCTGTTACATTTTCTGTGTTCATTCCAAAGTATTCTCTCATTATTTCTCTTACGGCTTCTCCTGCATAATATCCATGCCCACCATTTTCTACCATTACAATTACTGCTATTTCTGGATTGTCAAATGGTGCAAAACCTGCGAACCATGCATTTACTTTGTTTCCTGGTGCTTCTGCTGAACCTGTTTTTCCTCCTACTGCAATTTCAAAATTTTGGAATACACTGCTTGCTGTTCCTTGTTCGTCTGTAACAGAACGCATTCCTTCTAATACTACTTGTAAGTTTTCTGGATTTATGTTTAAATCTCCTGTTGTATCATCTTCTAAGCCTAACTTTTGTTTTACAAATTCATTTATTTCATTTTTAGAAACTTCTGAACCATCTGCGTTTCTGATTGTTTTTACAATTGAGACATCTATATTTTTTCCGCCATTTGCAAGCATACTTATATATTTTGCCATTTGTAATGGTGAGAATTCATTATCACCTTGCCCTATTCCTGCATTTAATGTGTCTCCTGGATTCCAATTTGTACTGTCTGGATGAAGTGCTGCTTTTGATTCTCTACTTGCTAGTACCCCATCTGTTTCTCCTAATAATTCTACTCCTGTTTTTTTGCCTAGTCCGAAATAAGTTGCATATTGGTCCAGTACATCTATTCCTATTCTATCTGCTGTTTCATAAAAGAAGTAGTTACATGATTTTTGTATAGCTTGTGCTACATTTAGCCATCCATGTCCTCTATGGTAATCTGTATAATACCAACAATTTTTTGGTGAGTCTGGATATTTATTATATACACCTGTGTCATTTATTTTTGTGCTTGATGTTATTGCTCCTGTTTCTAGTCCTGCTATTGCTGTTACCATTTTAAATATTGATCCTGGTGAATATGAATTTTGGATTGCCTTATTTACTAGTGGTTTTGCTGGGTCATTGATATATTTATTCCAATTTTCTGTACTTATTCCTCCTACAAAATCCTGTGGATTATATGTTGGAACATTTGCCATTGCAAGTATTTCTCCATTTCTTACGTCCATAACTACACAGCTACTTGCTGTTGCTGCATATGCTCTTCCAAATCCTCCAGTTTGTATTTTTTGAAGATTTTCTGCTAAAACCTGTTCTGTTACTCTTTGTAATTCTGCATCTATAGTTAATACAACATCTGAACCTTCTATTGCTTCTTCTGCTGTATATTCTGCTGTAATTGTTCCATCTACTGCCATGTCTATTTGTTTTGTTCCGTTTTTTCCTTTTAAGTATTCTTCAAAAATGCTTTCTATTCCTGTTTTTCCTATGATATCATTTTGTGAATATGTTTCTTTTCTTACTTCATATTCTTCTGAACTTATTTTTGATGCATATCCTATAACATGTGCTGCAAGTGTTCCTTGAGTGTATTCTCTTATTGGTTCTACTACAATATTTGTTCCTGGATATTTGTCACTATTTTCTGAAAATTCTGCTACTGCTTCTCTTGGTATGTTTTCTGCTATTGTTAATGCTTTTGTACTACTATATCCTTGTGTTGTTATTTGATATCTAATGCTTATGATTTTTCTGACTTCATTTATATCTTCATTACTTATATTGTATTTATCTTTAAATTTATAAAACGCTTCTTCTGCAGATATGTTTTCGTCTAAATCAAAATCTTCCTTCCAATTAGCTAAAGCTTCTCCTTCTATTGTATATGTAAATGGATTTATATTTATTGGGAAACTATCATCATAACTAACTCCATATTTTTCTAAAACTTGAATTATTCCTAATATTGAATTATTTAGTGTTTCATCTTCTATTTTTGTTTTGTATAATTCTAATGCGAATTTCATGTCTGAACTTGCTAGTACATTTCCTGTTCTGTCTAATATTGAACCTCTTGCTGCTTCTAATGTTGTTTCTCTGGTTAATCTTGTGTTTGATTGTTCTCTATATTCTGCTCCATGTACAATTTGCAAATTGAATAGTTGTATTATTAAAATTATTCCGATTACATATGTAAAAATTGTCATTAGATTATATCTAAATTTAATTCGATTTTTATTAAAACCTTTGCCCAATATTTCACCTTCTTTTTTATTGAGTTATTTTGTATTTTGTTAAAATATTTTTTAACATCTAGTTAAAAATATCTAATTTAGTTAAAAATATCTAGTTAAAATTTTATTCCCCTTAAATTCATTTTCCATATAATAACCAAACTTTTGAAGAAGTGGATATATTATTATTGTTAGTAATAAATTAAATATAACTTCTATTAAAAGTATTTTTAAGAATGCAAATATTTCTAAATTTGTTCCTAATATAAAATAATTTGCAAAATATACTATTACTTCATAAACAATTGTTAATCCTGCTGTCATAAGCATTATTGTCATTCTGCTGTCTTTAGAAAAGTTTTTGTCAAATATGGTTGCTAAAAATCCTACTAAACCTAGTGCTATAAAACTTACTCCTATTTTTTCTCTAAATATGACATCTAAAAATAATCCTATTACCATTCCATATATTGTTCCCATCATCTTACTTGCAAATAAACCTATAAATAGTGTGAATATAACAAATAAGTTTGGCATTATTCCTGCTATTGTAAACCAATTGAAAAAATTAGATTGTAAGAAATATATTATAAATGCTGTTAGTATTAAAATTATATGTATTAGTAGTTTTTTCAATTAGTTCACCTCTCTTTTTTATTTGCCGGATGAATTGGCCTGTCCCTATCATCCGAGCCTCTTTTTTTCGAATTCCGGACAAAAGGGACAGGCAATTTTGTCCGAAAAATTTTTTATTCGCCGGATGAATTGGCCTGTCCCTTTCATCCGGTGTCACCAACGTTCTAATTTGTTATTACTAAAACTGTGCTTAATTTATCAAAATCAACTGCTGTTTCTATGACTGCATAACGGTCTGTTACATTTTTTGTTGCTTCTACTTGTTTTACTGTTCCTATATGAATTCCTTTTGGATATATTCCTCCTAGTCCTGATGTTTCTATGCTGTCTCCTTGTATTATATTGTAATCTGTTGGTATATACATTGCTTTTAATTCTGTTGTACTTTCTAATGTTCCTTTACATACTATTGTTTCGTCTGTTGAACTCATTGTTGCACTTACTGAACTTGCTGTGTCTATTATTGTTTGTACTTTTGCTGTTGTGTCTGTAACTGAAACAATATGTCCTACTAATCCTTGGTCTCCTATTACTGTCATGTCTTCTTTTACTCCATCATTTGTTCCTACATTTATTACTATTGTTTTTGAGTAATTGCTTATATCTCTATTTATTACATATGCTGGTATTGTTTTGTATTCTCCATATTTTTCAGTCAAATTCATATATTCTTTTAATGTTTCATTTTCTGTTTTTATGTTCTCTAGTTCTCTTAATGATTGTTCTAGCTCACTGTTTTTTGCAAGTAATTGTTCATTTTCTTCTTTTAACTTATTTATATCAGTAAAAAATGTATCATTTCCACTTATTTTGTTTTTTAAATAAGTTAGTCCATTTTGAACTGGCATTACTAGTTTACTAGCTACATTTTCAAAAAAACTAGCGTTATTTTCACCATTAGAAAATACTACAATTAGTATTAATAATATAATTGTAATTACAATTCCTAATATTCCTGTTTTGTGGTTACGATACATTTTCTTCCCTCATTTCAATATATTATCTACGTTTTCTTGCATTTATTAGTACTGTTTTTAGTCTTTCTAAGTCTTCTAGAGTTTTTCCTGTTCCTCTTACTACACAATCAAGTGGCTCTTCTGCTACATATACTGGCATTCCTGTTTCTGTACTAATTAGTTTATCTAGATTTCTGATTAGTGCTCCTCCACCTGCTAGTACTATTCCTTTTTCCATTATGTCAGATGCTAATTCTGGTGGTGTTTTTTCTAATGTTATTTTTACTATTTCTACTATTTTTGATATAGATTCTTTCATTGCTTCTTCTACTTGTGTAGAATTTATTTTTTCTGTTCTTGGAAGTCCGTCTGTTAAATCTCTTCCTCTTACTTCTACTTCTGTTTCTGTCATTAGTGGCAATGCACATCCTATTTGCATTTTTATTTGTTCTGCTGTGGTTTCTCCTATTGCTAAATTCATTTCTCTTTTTACATAATTTACTATGTCTTCGTCTAATTCGTCTCCTGCTATTCTTAATGAATGGCTGACTACAATTCCTCCTAAGGAAATAACTGCTACTTCTGTTGTTCCTCCTCCAATATCTACTATGATATTTCCACTTGGTTCTGAAACATCTAAAGAAGAGCCTATTGCTGCTGCCATTGGTTCTTCTATTAAATATACTTCTTTTGCTCCTGCTTGGATTACTGCTTCTTCTACTGCTCTTTCTTCTACTTCTGTTATTCCTGATGGTACTCCTACTACTACTCTAGGTTTTCCTATACTGTATCTTTTCCCTACTTTTGCTATTAAGTTTTTTAACATTAACTGTGTTGCTGTAAAGTCTGCTATTACTCCATCTTTTAATGGTCTTACTGCTTTTATTTGTTCTGGAGTTCTTCCAAGCATGTCTTTTGCTTCATTTCCTGTTGCTAAGATATTTCCTGTTTTTCTATCTATTGCTACTACTGATGGTTCTTTTAATACTATTCCTTTTCCTTTAACTGTAACTAATATATTTGCTGTTCCTAAATCAATTCCTATATCTTTTGAGCCAAAATTAAAAAAATTCATATTATTCACATTTCCTTTCTCATTTAACATCCTTAATAATTTCCATTTATTATTATTTATTTTGTTTTGTTTACTTTATCTAAGTTATTTATTTTTTAGAATATTTCAAATATTTTTCAATTTAATTTTTTGTTATTTTTTACTTTTAATATTTATTCTTTTATTCTTTAAGAATTCAAATAGTTATTTTTCTTTTACTTTTAATATTTCTTTTTTAAAAATTCAGTTTCTAGTTATTTTCTTTTATTTTTGATATTTCTTCTTTAAGGTATGTATATACACTAGTATATCCGGTTTTTGATACAATTATGTGGTCAACTAAATCTATGTCCAATAATTTTCCAGCATTAAATAATTCGTCTGTGAATTTTATGTCTTGTTTGCTTGGTTTTGTGCTTCCTGATGGATGATTATGTACTAAAATCATTTTATCTGCTCTTAGTTCAACTGCTTTTGCTATTATTTCTTTTATACTCATATTTACATAGCTAGTTGCACTTGTGGTCATGTCTAATACTTGTATTACTATATTTTTTACATTTAAAAAATATATTCTGCTGATTTCTTTTTTTTCGTAATAAAATTCTCTTATACAAATATTTGCTATTTCTTTTTGACTTTCTATTTTCATTGCTTTATAGTTTGATGGTTTTACCATTCTGACCGCTATTTCACATATTGCTTTTAGTTGTAATGCTTTTACTCTGCCGTATTCCTTTAATTTTCATAAAGTCTTTTACTTTTAAATCTCCTAAAAATTCTAATGTGTCATTTGATGTCGTGTTCAATTTTAAAATATGTTGAGCTACTTGTACTGATGTTTCTTCTTTTGTTCCATTTTTTATTATTATTGCTAATAATTCTGCATTTGTTAGAGATTTTTCGCCATATAATTCTAATTTTTCATATGGTCTTTCTGCTTCTGGTAAATCTTTTATTTTTATTGACAAATGTAACACCTTCCTATTCCATTTGTCTCTATTTAAGATTTTTTATTTTAATTTTTTGTATATAAATAATGCAAGTATCATTCCTATTATACTTGAAACATTTATATTAAAAGCTAACCCAAATGTGATTTTTAAGACACTTAAGTCTAAAACAAATGGTTCTGAAAATCCAAATTGTTGCTCATAACATAGCCACCATAAACTTGGTACACTTGAGGCTAACTTTCCAATTAATCCCCCTATGACTAATCCTGCTAATAAAAAA
>CAJFJM010000005.1 GCA_904384245.1 uncultured Clostridia bacterium | reverse complement strand
TTTATTATTGTATTCATTTGAAATTCCTATTATTTCTTCTAAACTTCCAAATTGATATTCTTTTCCATTATTTGATTTTATTTCTTTTAATTCTATTTGCTCTTGAATATCTTTTACTTCTGTTGTAAATTTTGCTTTTGAGGTATTTGTTATTATTCCATTGTCTCCACTTATTGTGGATATTGTAATTCCTGCTAATATTATCAATATTATTACTGTAACTATTAGTGCTAATATTGTTATTCCTTTTTGGTTTTCTAATGTTTCTCTTTTTAAATTTATTTCTTTCATTTTTTTAGTCCTTTCTTTTGTTTTTTTCTTTAAGTAAGGTACTTAAAGAAATTTAAATATTGTAAAAAACACTAGAGTGATTAAGAGTTTTCAGTTTTTCAAAAAAAAATTTTTTATATTTATTTTTTTATACTAACATAGAAATATTTATAAAAAATCCTTACTAATACTTGATTTTAAAATAAATTATTGATACAATTTACGTATAAAAAGTTCTTTAAGTACCTTACTTAAAGAACTTTTTATTATATAGAAAAGATCAACCTTTTATCTTTGACCATCTATGAATTTTTCTGTATATAACAAGAAAGGTGACTTTTAAAAAGACCCGCGTGAGCTAAGCTTATGTAGCTTCGCTACTTTTCTTATAATTAAAAATAATAAATTTTAATTTTATCTATACTCTAAATTTTATCTATAATTTAAATATTGTTAATGCTTAGACTATATTAAATTTACTACTTCACTTAATGTGTTTAAACTCTAAAATTTTATAAAAAGCCTTATAATCAATTTTAACCTATAAACAAATTTTTACACTAAACAGTAACAATTCATTTTATAATTATTTACTTTCCCAAAAATTCATATTATAATAAAAGAAATTTCACAAATTTTTTAAATACCAATATAAAAGGAGTTCCAAATGTTAAAAATAAATAATATAAAAATATATGAAGATTTAAGCGAAAATAATTTATTAAAAAAAATTATTAAAAAATATTGCATTAAAAGTGATGATATTATAGATTGGCATATTACCAAAAAATCTATTGATGCCAGAAAAAAAGCAGACATACATTATAATTATTCAGTTGAAATAGAAGTAAAAAATGAAGAGAAATATCCCAAAATAGATAAAGAAAACACTCCCAAAGACTTTAAAAGTCTTAAAAATATATCACAAGATAATTTAAATTTGTGTAAAAAAAGTGTTGTTGTTGGGGCTGGTCCGGCTGGGCTTTTTGCTGCTTTAACTTTTATTAAAAACAATATTAAACCAATTATTATTGAGCAAGGTAAAACTGTTGAGGAAAGACAACAAGATGTTGATAATTTTATGAATAATAGAGTTCTTAATACTTTTTCAAATATACAATTTGGTGAAGGTGGTGCTGGTACTTTTTCTGATGGTAAATTGACTACTGGTATTAACTCTCCTTTATGTTCTACTGTTTTAAAAACATTTGTGGATTTTGGTGCACCTAAGGAAATTTTATATTTGAATAAACCTCATATTGGTACAGATAATTTAATAAATATAATTAGGAACATTAGAAATTATATTATAGAAAATGGTGGCAAGTTTTATTTTAATACTAAGTTAATTGATTTTAATTTTAAAAATAATAAAATTCATTCTATTATAACCGAAAATGTTATAACAAAAGAACATAAAGAATTTTTTACAGATAAATTGATTCTTGCAATTGGTCATAGTAGTAGAGATACATTTAAAAAAATATATCAAAAAGGAATTATTGTTGAACCTAAAAACTTTTCAGTAGGTGTGAGAATAGAACATAAACAAGAAATGATAAATAAATCACAATATGGTACAATTACAAAATTAAAATTACCACCTGCAGAATATAAACTTGCATATCATAGTCCTAGTGGCAGAAGTTGTTATTCTTTTTGTATGTGTCCTGGTGGAACTGTTATGGCTTCTTCTAGTGATGAAAATACTATAGTGACAAATGGAATGAGCAAATTTGCAAGAGATGGTGTAAATGCAAATAGTGCTTTACTTGTAAATGTTACACCAAATGACTTTCTATCTAATTCTCCTTTAGCAGGTATTGATTTTCAAAAAAATTTGGAAGAAAAATCTTTTGTTTTAGGTGGAAGTAATTATAATGCCCCTATACAAAAAGTTTCTGATTTCCTAAATAATAAAAAATCAGAGGCTTTTGGAGATGTAAAACCTACATATTTACCTGGCACTACTTTTGCTGATTTAAATTTAATATTGCCTGATTTTGTTTCTACCACTCTAAAAGAAGGTTTAATATATTTTGATAAAAAAATTGAAGGTTTTGCAAATCCTGATAGCTTATTAACTGGTGTTGAAACTAGAAGTTCTTCTCCTGTAAAAATTCCTAGAAATGATACTTTAGAAACAAATATTTCTGGTATTTATCCATGTGGAGAAGGTGCAGGATATGCTGGAGGAATAATGTCAGCTGCTGTAGATGGAATTAAATGTGCTCTTTCAGCAGTTAAAACAATTTTATAATTTCTATAATTTTCATAATTTAGAAAAGCTAAAAATAATTTTTTATTTTTAGCTTAAATTTATATATTTAAAAATATCTTTAACCTATTTTAGTACAATTATATATTTAAGTTTTTATTATGCAAAAACATTATGAAACTTTAAGTTATACAAGATTAAATTGAAAATAAATAAAATTTTATTTTCAAAAGAAAATTTAACTTTTATCTTAACCAATATTTATTATTTACTAATGATTATTTTCAAATTATCAATTAAAAAATCCACATCTTCTTTATTATTAAAATCCCCAAAAGTAATTCTGAGTGCACCATTTGCATATTCGCTTGGAACACCTATTGCAGTAAGCACATGTGAAACAGAACTATCTCCAGAAGAACAAGCAGAACCTCCAGATGCACATATTCCGTACTGCATCTAATTTAAATAACAGTTCATTAGAATCTATGTTTTTAAAACAAATATTACAATTTCCCGGTAATCTATTTTCTAAGCTTCCATTTATTATAAAATCTTGAAAATTTTCTGTTAATTTTTTTATAAAATACCCCTTTAAAAACAATAATTTTTTCTGATAACTTTCTAAATTTTTTTCTGCTAATTCACAAGCTTTTCCTAGACCCACTATTTCTGCAACATTTTCTGTTCCAGCTCTTTTATTTTTTTCTTGATGTCCACCATCCATAAATCTATTTATTTCTATTCCTTTTCTGATATATATAGCTCCTATTCCTTTTGGTGCATATATCTTATGTCCTGACATAGAAAGTATATCAATATTCAATTTTTTTACATCTATATCTACATTTCCAGTAGCTTGAACTGCATCAGTATGAAAAATAATATTATGATTATGAGCAATTTTAGAAATTTGTTCAATTGGTTCAATTGTACCAATCTCATTATTTGCATACATTATACTAATTAAAAAAGTCTTTTCATCTATTGCATTTTCTAAAGAATTTAAATCAACTACCCCTTCTTTATCAACATCTAAATATGTCACTCTAAAACCTTGTTTTTCCAAAGTTTTACAAGATTCTAAAATTGCAGGATGCTCTATTTTAGAAGTTATAATATGGTCCTTTCCAGTCCCTTTTTCTTTTTGCAAATATGCCATTCCTTTTAAAGCCATATTATCACTCTCCGAGCCACAACTCGTAAAATAAATTTCAGAAGGATCAGAATTAAAAAGACTAGCAACTCTTCCCCTTGCCTGTTCAATTGCTCGCCTTGAATCTCTACCTATCTTATATATAGAAGAAGCATTTCCATATTGATTTGTCAAATATGGTACCATTTCTCTAAAAACTTCTTCTTTTATCCTCGTCGTTGCTGCATTATCAAAATATTTTATCTCCATATCACTTCTCCCTCTTCTTTATTCTATATTTTCTTTTTTATTTTATTTTGTTTCTCTTTTCTTTTTTTATTTTATTTTGTTTCTCTTTTATTTTTTACTTTTCTTTTATTTCTTTTTTTCTTTTACTCCATTTATTCTTTTATTTCATTTACTCTTTTATTTTTTTATTTCATTTATTCTTTTATTTTATTTATTCTTTTATTTTTATCTTATTCTTTTAAAATATATTAAATTTATATACTTATTATACCTGATAATTAATTGTAATTTAAATCAACTCTTACAAAAAAGTTTAATCTAAAATTTAATTTAATATTTATTCAAAATTTATAATAAGTTACAAAATATATTAAAATCTTAAAACTCCTAATTACCTTAACTACTTTAAAATACATTATTACATATAATAAACTACATAAATCTTTTTAATTTTTTTGAATCGAAGTTTTAAAATAACTTTATCAAATTAGTTTTAAAATTTCTCCAATTTTCCCTTTAATAGCTTTAATTGCCGTTTCATAACCACATTGATAGCAAGTTTCCAATTTTGTAAAATCTAATAGACCCACTTTACATGCTTCTATAGTAATTAAATAATCAGTATAATTCAGACTATTTTCAGAAACTTTGCTTCCCATTATATCTAAAGTTCTCATAGTTATATCAATTATATTACTATCTTCATTCACTTCTTCTAGTTCAAAATTAACAGATATAATAATATCTGCTCCTTGTTTCTTTACTTCTGTAACAGGTATATTATCCAAAATTCCACCATCTAAAAAATGATGATTCTTATATTTACAAGGATAAAACACTCCGTGGAAAGCTACTACTTGCTCTTACTGCAAGGCCTATTGGAATATCTGATATATATTTATCTTTGTCTTCTTTATCTGGTATATAATTTGTAAAAACATACTCCTTTGCAGAATTTATATCCACAGTTGGAATAACCAATGGCATCTTTATATCTGAAATCTTTTCTATCCCTTTTTGCATTGCCAAACTATTATATTCATTTTCCAACTTTTTGCCATTATTAAATCCAACTATCTGAAATTTTTTATTTTTTATAAAACTACTCATTCCATTAAATAAAGGTAAAAAATCCATACTAACTATATCTTTTGCATATCTTTGAAACAATAAATATATATAACGTGGAGAATAACCCATAGCATATAAAGTTGCAACCAAACTGCCTGAACTAGTTCCACCAATTACATCTATTTTTATATCATTTTCCTCAAAAGCTTTCAATACACCTGCATGTGCAATCCCCTTAATACCACCACCAGACAATGCAACCCCAATTTTCATTTTCAATCCACTTTCCTTCCTCAGAAACATTCTAACTATATTATTCACAAATAAATCCATAATAAACATTTTACATTCAATTTATAACAAAAAATAAAACATTCCAAAAAGTAGTTTTCAAATGGCAATAATAATTTTTTTATATTTAAAAGACCGACAGTTCCCTAAGACCCGCGTCAGCTTGAAAACCGTACCTAGACCCGCCATGTGTGAGCAACCAATTAGGTTTTCAAACGCCCCTGCTATGGAGTGTTTTTAAATATAAAAAAATTATTATTGCCATTTGAAAACGGACTCACACCACAAAAAAAGCTTTAAGAAACCCCAATCGATTTCCTAAAGCCTAAACCTATAATTTACAACCACTAATATTATTAAACAATCTTACACAAGCAAATAGCCACAACTCTAACTATAAATTAAACTTAAAATTAAAATTTAAAACAACAACTACTATTTTGTATAATATCCTTCCCCATTTCCAAATGATATTTTATAATACTGACCTATAAAACTAGGCTTATCCTGAGGATTTAATTCATAAACTGCTTCAACAATAACATTTCCATCCTTATCAATTACACCCCATTTTTCATCCTTTTTCACACCTGCATAACCATATTCATTAAATTCTGTTACATCATCATATTGATAATCTACTACAACATTTCCATCTTGTCCAACAAATCCCCATTTTCCATTTTCCTTTTTAGGGAATAAATTTATATCTGGAAAAGCTACTTTGTTTTCTAACAAATTACCATCATAATCAAAATATTTTATTTCTTCTGTATTATACACTTTTATTATATTATCTTTTATATTTTCAATACTTGCATTTGCAATTTCATAAGTTTTTATAAAATCTTTTGAATAAATTTCTGTCATTTTAGTAGTTGAATCAATTGCTTGTATAATATTTGTTCCTGCTATTTTTTGTATTGAATCATATTTTAATTCTACTTTTGCATTTCCTTTACTATCTATTATTCCTAATTTTCCAGATTCATTACTTGCAATAAAATATCCTTCATTTAAATATTCTATATAACTATAATTTTCTGAAGTTAATTTTGTATCTCCTTTATAAATACTATAAACTGTTTTTCCTGTTGATGAGTCAATATAAATTTTATAATCATCATCTGATTTTGTTGATTGTATTACTAAATTTGGATTTATTTCTGTTAAATTTCCTTTTTTATCATATACCTTCTTTTCAGAATTTTCATCTGTTACATACAAATAATCTCCATTTACATCAATTTGTGAATATTTTACTTGTAACATCATACTTCCTTCCAAATTTACTACACCATATTTTTTACCTTTTTGAACTATACAAAAATCATTATCTTCAACATATGTTATAGCTTGATATTCATTAGGTATAATATTTTTTGCTCCTTCATATAAACCATATTTACCATTTTCAGCACACAATAAATATATAGTATCTTTATTGCTATAAGCTAATCTAGATAAATCATTATACTTAGTATCTAATATTTTTTGACCTTCATTATTTAAATATCCATATCTATATCCATCATCTGTTGTAATACTTACAATATATCCATCATCTTTGTATTTGTTATCTGAAGAATAATATCCGTCTGCTTTTACTTGGTCATATTCTGGTTTTATTATCTCATAACCATTTATATTTATAACTCCATATTTATCATTTTCTTTTACTACTAATTCTCCTTCTTTATATTGTAAAGTATCTATTTCTTGATATTTTGCATTTGTGATTTTGTTTCCATCTATGCTAATTAAACCATATTTTCCGTTTTCTTCGTACTTTAGAACTGTTTTTTCATATATTAAATCTGTTGAAACATTTTTTAATGTCAATGGTTCTATATTATTAAAATTCTCATATAATGTCTCATTTTTTTCATTTAAAACTTTTGTATTATCTCCATCATAGCATACAAAAACTGACTTTAAAGGATTTGGTATTTTTACATTTGTAAACTGTGCTTGAACAACTATATTTCCTTCTTTATCAATAACTCCATATTTATTTTCTTGCTTATAAACAAAATAAGCATATTCTTCACTTGGAATTTGCATAATTTCATATTCTTTTGCTTCTTGCTTTGCATTTCTATATATAAAAAATCCTGCTACTAATAAAATAATAATTATTAATAATATAATTTTTACAATATTCTTTTTCTTCATTTTTTATTTTCCTTTCATTTACTTAATCAAATTATTCATTTGTTTTGTTATATTTATTTGATTCCTTTTCACTTTTAGAGTCCTTTTCCTGTTCTGATTCTTTTGGATAGTTTTTACATGCTTTTACTTTTAAAATTCTTCTATCTTCATATTCTTCTATTTTATAAGTGACATTTTTTGTTTCTATTGTTGGCATCTCTTCATCTTCTGGTATTCTTCCTAGTTCTTCTTGCAAGAAACCTGATAATGTATCATAATCACCTTCTGGAATTTCCGCATTTAATAATTTATTGACATCATAAATTGTCATACTTCCACTTAAAATATATGTGTTTTCATCAATTTTTTGATATTCTTCTTCTACCTCATCATATTCATCATAGATATCTCCAACTAGCTCTTCAAGTATATCTTCCATTGTAATAAGTCCTGCTGTTCCTCCATATTCATCTACAACTATTGCCATTTGTGTTTTGTTTTTTTGCATTTCTTGGAATAATTCATCTATTACCTTATTTTGTGGAACATAATATGCATCTTTCATAATATTTTTTACTTTAAAATTCTTCTTATTCACATTTTTTAAAATATCTTTTACATATAAAATCCCTTGTATCTCATCTATTGTCTCATCATATACAGGTATTCTACTATATTTATAATCTACTTCTGCAATTTCTTCTAGTAAATCTTGTAATTTTATATTTTTATCTACAGCAAATATGTCTTTTCTGTGTGTCATTATTTCTGAAGCTGTAATATCATTAAATTCAAATACATTATTTATTAGTTCTTTTTCTCCATCTTCTATTGTTCCTTTTTCTTTTCCCTGATCTAACATCATCTTTATTTCTTCTTCTGTAACTATTTCTTCTTCATTTTCTCCAATTCCAAATATTTTGGAAATTCCATTTGTTACTACTGTTAATAATTTTACAAATGGTGCTGCAATAATTGATATTGCTCTAATAATACCAATTGAAAAATATGAAACTTTTTCTGAGTTTTTCATTCCTATTCTTTTTGGAACTAATTCTCCAAAAATTAGAGTAAAGAATGATAAAATAATTGTAATTACTATAATAGAAATTCCTTTCCAAACTTCTACTGTTAAAAATGGCATCCAACTATGAAAAGTTGGTGCCAAAACATTTGCAAATGTATCTGATGCAAATGCACTTGATAGAAATCCTGCTAATGTAATACCTATTTGAATTGTTGCTAGAAACTTACTTGGAGATTTTAACATTTTTTCTATTTGTTTTGCTTTTTTATCTCCTTCTTTTGCTCTTTTTTCTATTTTTGCGTCATTTAATGATATAAAGGCTATTTCACTTGCTGCAAAAAAAGCATTGAAAAAAATAAGTATTACTAATATAAAAACTTGTCCTAACATGTTTTTAGTTCTTCCCTTTCTTTGTTAATTAAATTGTTTAATATTTTTTTAATATTATATACCAATTACAAATATTATATCATATATTACTTTAAAAAATATTACATATTTTTTTAAAATTATTATATAATCACAACATAAATTATGTTTTTTAGTTTCCGTGATTATATCATGAATTATGCTTTTTACTATTATATAATTATGATATAAATTATTTTTTATTATTGTGTAATTATGATATAAATTATATTTTTTACATTGCTATTATACCATAGTTTTATTATTTGTATATAGAATTTTAAAATAAAATAAAAAATTGTCATTTTTGTTTTACTTTATTATATATTGTCAAAGTACATAAAAAAAGAAGCTTTTAATAAAAAACACTTCTTTTTTGTTCAATACATTTTATTATATAACTTACTTTTTAACATTTTTAGTTATATTTTCCGTACTTAACATACTTGCCAAATTTGCAGCTTTTATTGAATTTAACAACAATAAAACATTTAAAATAAAAATGCAAATAGCTATTAAAATTATTTTTAATACCTTTTTCAATCTTCGCACTCCTTTTATTTTTGTTTAGAATAATAAAATAATAACATTTATGGAATTAAGAAATTTATTCTTTCTTAATTCCATATATACATCTTCTATATTCTGGTTCATTTTCTACACATGTAATAAGTGTAATTGTATTATTTTTTGTGTTTTCTAAATAACTCCAATTATTATCTTTTATAATTAAATTTTCTTTTACAACATATGTTTCTTTAAAATCCATATATTGATACATAATTTCATCATTTTCTTTTAATTTTTTTAAGTCTGAAAAATAGTTTACATTATATCCTCTATTATGAGCTGCTAAACCTATATTTCCAATAGTCTTACTCGTTTCCGAAAAATGTCCAACATATAAATCCATAACCTGTTTACTTGTGCCTTCTGCAATATTTGCTTCCAAAGATATTATTGGAATAGAAATTTTCCAAATCAAACCAGTTTCTTCATTTGTAGTAATTTTTAGATTATTATGATATAGATTACAATCCTCTGTATTTTCATTATTTTTTTCTTGTGTTTCTCTCTTAATACTATTAGAGCTCATTTCTACTTTCATAATATTTTGTTTGAATATTTCAAAGATAGGGGTATTCTTGAAATCAAATTTAATTTCTATTACAAAATTTAAAAAGCAAAATATTAGAATAGAAATAATTAAACTAATAATATTTACATATCTTTTAGTATAAAAATTTATGCATACACATCACCTGCCAATTTTTTCATTACTTTTTTGGGTTAATTTTTTCGAAAAAATTTTTTTGAATAAAACTTAACTTGAGTTAAATTTTTCATAATAAAAATATAACATAAAAAGTTACTTTTGTAAAGAACTTTTCATCGCAAAATTCGACATTTCCGGACGTTAGGGACACTCCATTTTGTCCGGAAATATGATCATTGAGGAACATTGGGAACACTCCATTTCGTTTTCGATGAATACTGGGTGAACATTGGGGACACTCCGTTTCGTTCTCAATTTGAACATTCTGAATTAACTTTTTTCTATATTTCTAACTTCCATTCCGTACATCCATTTATTTGATTTTTTGTATCTTTTAACACTATATCTTTATTTAAATATACTATTGGTAAAATATTTTTTTCCAAACTTTTTGGATTACCTCCAGCATAAATTAAATAATTATCTCTACATGATCTTACATAATTCAATCCTACATTAAAAAATCCATATGAATATGTAACAAAATCATCATAATAATCATCTTTACCTCCTCCCAAAACATAATTTGATGCAATCCAATAACTTTTATTTCCATTAAATATCATTTCATACTCTCTACTACTTGTTTTAATTCCTTTTTCTTCTCCTGCCGGATTCGTTGTTAATGTTGTTGGATAATAAAAATAATATGTATTAGTCAGTGTTATTGTTTCTCCCTGTTCTAAAAACGTAAACTCTCTATTTTCATTAAAATAATTAAAATTCCTATATATATAATTTAATTTTAAGCCATTTGAACAACTTATGTCATATGATAGATATCCTGTCCCTGTAATTGTCAATTTCGCATCATATTCATTCATTGTTCCTTCTCTAAATTTTTTTCCATCTCCTGTTTTTAATGGATTATATCCTGTTATTTTATTTATGTCTTCTATCTTTATAGCTCTAGCAGATAATGCTCCTTTTCCACTACCATATATTTTACTGATATTTTCTATTTCTTCTATTCCATATTGATAACCTATATTTCCTCTTAAAGTCAAACCGTTTTGCATTTGTAGATTGCATAGGTGTTTCTGGCACTAACATTAAATAATCACCTTTGCTTGTATTATCCACTCCTAATAATCTCCACTTTGTTTCAAAAGAACTACTAAAAATTTGGTCTTCTCCTGTTTCTATTCCTGTTTTTTCTGCTTTTGCAATATATGTTTGTTCTTCATTACTATTTGCATCATACAAAATATAATCTCCAATTTGTAATGTTGTATCTCCATTTGTTATATAATTATTTTCATTTTCATCAGTATAAGTCCACCATTCCTCTTCTCTTACATTTCCATTTTGGTCTACAATATAGTGTCTGTTACTTTCAGTAAATATTATTTCAAGCACTTCTCCTTTATCTAGTACTTCTGTTTTTTTATTTGTTTCTTCATTTAACTTGATTTGTAGTTGTTCTTGTTCCACATTTCCTCTTGAATCTTGTGCCATTGCTCCGAGCTGTTGCTCTTTCTACTATTTCTTTTTCTTCTGCAATTTCTGTTTCATTCTTAGCTTTTCCTGCATTTTTTATCATTCCATTCTCTCCTGTTAATCCTACTATTGTTATGCCTGCAAGTATTAGTAATATTATTATTGTTATTGATAAAGCTAATAACGTTATTCCTTTGTCTTTTCTTAAATTTAATCTTTTCATTTTTTTCAATCCTTTCTTTAGTTTTTTTCTTTAAGTTAGATACTTAAAGAATTTTTTAAAACTCATAAAAGTATTGAAATCAATATAATTTAGCAGATTCTTCGAAACAATTTATTAGATTTTTTATCATTAAAATTATTTTATAAAATATTCTATAACACTTGATTTTAAAGTTATTTATTGATAAAATTTACTAGAAAATATTCTTTAAGTATCTAACTTAAAGATTTTTTATCTTTTTCCTATTACTAAAATTAAATTCAAAATTTATAAATATCAATTAAATAGAATAAAAAAACGATTCAAACTATTTCTTCATTTTGTTTGAATCGTTTTTATTTTTTGTTTATTTTTAAAAATATATAAGCTAAAATAATCCTAGAATATCAAGAATTTCATCATTTTGTGAACGAAATGGAGTGTCCCTAACGTTTACACACCCATAATATTATATCCACTATCAACATGAATAATTTCTCCTGTAATTGCACTTGATAAATCACTAAACAAAAATGCTGTACTGTCACCAACTTGTTTAGTTGTTACATTTCTGTGTAATGGTGCTTTTTCTTCAACAACTGTTAATATTGAACCAAAATCTTTAATTCCTTTAGCAGATAATGTTTTTATTGGTCCTGCTGATATTCCATTTATACGGCATCCTATTTTTCCTAAATCTACAGCTAAATATCTTATACTTGCTTCTAATGCTGCTTTTGCAACTCCCATTACATTATATCCTTCAATTGCTTTTTCTGAACCATAATATGTATATGCAACTATACTTGCTCCTTCATTTAACATATCTTTTTCTTTTGCCATTCTTACTATTGCTACTAATGAATAACTACTTACATCTTGTGCATGTGCATATCCATCTCTTGATGTTAAAATAAAATCGTTTCTTAAATCTTCTGTGTTAGCATGTGCTATTGCATGTAATATTCCATCTATTTTTCCATGGTCTTTTTTTATTTGTTCTAAACAATTATCAATATCTTCATCTTTGCTAACATCATTACAAACATATAAACTACTATTTGGTATTTCTTTTAATAGTTCTTTTACTTTTTCCTCACTATCTCCAGAACATGTACATATTACTTCTGCTCCTTGTTCTGATGCTGATTGTACTGCACCCCATGCAATACTCCATTTGTTTCTTACTCCCATAATTACTACTTTTTTTCCTTCTAAAATCATTTTTTATTCCTCCTCTATATTTATAAATGAAATCTATCTTTTGATATTTTCATTTATTTAAATTATTTAATGTATTTAAAATTTTTTTACCTATTTTCCAAAATTTCTTATTTTTTCATATCTTTTTTGTAATAATTCTTCTTTTTTCATTCCCTTTAGTTTCTTTATATTTTTTAATAAATATTTTTTTACATCTTTTGCTACCTTTTCAAAATCCTCCTGTGCTCCACCTTCTGGTTCTTTTATTATATCATCTATTATATTTAACTCTTTTAAATCTTTAGCTGTTAACTTCATATTTTCTGCCGCTTCTTTTGCTTTTGATGAATCTTTATATAATATACTTGCAAAGCCTTCTGGTGAAAGAATAGAATATATTGCATTTTCTAGCATTACTACTTTATCTCCTACACCAATTGCTAATGCTCCACCACTTGAGCCTTCTCCTATTACAATACATATGATTGGAACTTTTAAAGATGACATCTCCATAATGCTTCTTGCAATTGCTTCTCCTTGTCCTCTTTCTTCTGCACCCATTCCTGGATATGCTCCTGGAGTGTCTATAAAAGTTATTACTGGTCTATTAAATTTTTCAGCTTGCTTCATAAGTCTTAAAGCTTTTCTGTATCCTTCTGGATTAGGCATTCCAAAATTTCTTTCTATATTTTCTTTGGCATTTCTACCTTTTTGTTCTCCAATTACTGTTACAGGCATACCATCTAATGTTGCTATTCCACCTATGATTGCTTTATCATCTCCAAAATTTCTGTCTCCATGCAATTCTATAAAATCATCAAAAATCTCATTTATATATTCTTGCGCTTTTGGTCTTTCTGATTTTCGTGCTAGCATTACTCTGTCCCATGCAGTTACTTTGTTCATTTTACACTTATCCTTTCTTACATTACAAGGAAAAACTAAAATATATATTTTTCATTTTTTACAATATTACAGATATTTAGATATTATTTTCCTTGTATTTTAGATTTAGGTTTTTATTATTTTAGGTTCTACCTATAAACCTTATCCTTATAGATTTTTAGATTTTAATTAACTAACTTTTAGTTACTCAATTTTAAATTAGTTACTTTTTTCAATTAACATGTAACTCTATAAGTTTAGCTATAGTTGATTTCATATCTTTTCTTTCTACTATTTTGTCTATAAAACCATGTTCTAATAAAAATTCTGAACTTTGAAATCCTTCTGGCAATTTTTGTCTTATTGTTTGTTCTATTACTCTTGGTCCAGCAAAACCTATAAGTGCTTTAGGTTCTGCTAAAATAATATCCCCTAAACTTGCAAAACTTGCTGTTACTCCTCCTGTTGTAGGGTCTGTCAATACTGTAATATAAAGTAACCCTGCTTCATTTAATTTTTGAACAGCTGCTGATGTCTTTGCCATCTGCATAAGTGAAACTATTCCTTCTTGCATTCTTGCTCCACCTGATACACAAAATATAACAAATGGTAATTTTTCTTCAATTGCTTTTTCAATTGCAACTGTTATTCTTTCTCCTACAGCTTCTCCCATACTTCCCATTAAAAAGTTACCATCCATTACAGCTAAAACTGCTCTATTTCCTTCAATTTCACAAATTCCACATTTTACAGCTTCATCAGTCTTTATTTTTTCTTTTAAACTTTGAACTTTTTTCAAATAGCCTTCAAAATTTAATGGATCTTGTGTTAAAATATCCTGTCCTATTTCTTCAAAAGTACCTTCATCAGCAATTTGTTTTATTCTTCTTCTTGCAGACAATCTAAAATGCTTTCCACAATTTGGACAAACACTTAAATTTCTATGTAAATCCTCTTTATAAATAATTTCTTTACACTGATCACATTTAACCCATTTTCCTATCATCATATCTGCAGCTTTTTCATTTCTGGTTCTTGTTTCTTCTTTTTCATTAACCTTTCTTACCTTATCAATAATCAAAATTTTCCCTCCATCCATTTCCGGACAATAGGGACAGGCCATTTTGTCCGAAATTTTAGTTTTAATTTTAATTTTAATTTTTTTTAATTTTATTTTTAAGTTTTTTATTATTTTAAATTTATTTTTTATTTCAAAACTCAATTATAACTTTAATTTAGTTAAGTACCTTTATATCTAAACAGCCAATAATCAAAGTCACTCTTTGCTTAAATTTTATTACTTAAATTTCATTGCTTAAATTCAAACAATATATTCCGTCTTTTTCAATTTTTCAAATTTAAACATTCTATCTTTTATCACTTCTATCATTTCAAATCCGGACAAAATAGCCTGTCCCTATTATCCGATATTTTGAATAAATGAAGTGTCATAATTATTAGTCACAAAATCCTTGTTACTTAATATTTTTAAAATAAAGTCTGCATTTGTTTGAATTCCATCCACTACTAGCTCTGCTATTGCACTTTTTAGTTTTGCTATTGATTCATTTCTGTCTTTACCGTGAACTATTACTTTTGCAAGCATTGAGTCATATGTAGGTGGGACTGTATATCCTGAATAAATTGCTGTATCTACTCTTACTCCATTTCCTCCTGGTAAATGCAAACCTGTAATTGTGCCTGGACATGGCATAAAGTTTTTTTCTGGATTTTCCGCATTTATTCTTGCTTCCATACTATGTCCTGTAAATTTTATGTCTTTTTGTGTAAATGATAATTTTTCTCCACTTGCTATTTTTATTTGTTCTTTAATTATATCAATCCCTGTAACCATTTCTGTTACTGGATGTTCAACTTGAACTCTTGTATTCATTTCCATAAAATAGAAATCCAGATTTTTATCTACTAAAAATTCAATTGTTCCTGCATTAGTATATCCTATTTCTTTTACTGCTTTTACAGCTACTTCTCCCATTTTACTTCTTGTTTTTTCGTCTAAAATTCCACTTGGAGTTTCTTCTAATACTTTTTGATTTCTACGTTGTACTGAACAATCTCTTTCTCCTAAATGCACACAATTTCCTTTTTCATCTGCTAAAATTTGAATTTCAACATGTCTTGGATTTTCTACAAATTTTTCTAAATAAATACTGTCATCATTAAAAGAAACTTTTGCTTCTTGTCTTACTAAATCATACTCTCTTTCTAATTCTTTTTGGTTATAGGCAACTCTTATACCTCTACCTCCACCTCCTGCTGATGCTTTTAACATTACTGGATATTTAATTTGTTCTGCAAGTTCAATTGCTTGTTTTTTTGAAGATAATAATCCCTCTGAACCTGGTACTACTGGTACTCCTGCTTTCTTCATTGTTTCTTTTGCTTTTGATTTATTTCCTAATAATTCTATAAGTTCATGGTTTGGTCCTATAAATTTGATTCCCATTTCTTCACATATTTTTGCAAATCTTGGATTTTCAGATAAAAAACCAAAACCTGGATGAATACTATCAGCACCTGTTAAACATGCTGCTTCCAATATCGCCTTCATATTTAAATAACTTTTTGCTGATTGTGCTGGTCCTATACATATTGCTTCATCAGCCAATGTTTTATGTAATGCATTTTTATCTGCTTCCGAATAAATTGCAACTGTTCTTATTCCCATTTCTCTACATGCTCTAATTATTCTTACAGCTATTTCTCCTCTATTTGCAATCAATACTTTTTTTAACATTTTATTCCTCCTCAAATATTAAAAATATTATACTAAAACTATTGTGCTAATTATATATATTTTTTTAAAATTTTGCAACTAGTACGAGTGGTCAAAAATTTATCTAATTAAAATAATTGAATTTTTTGACATTTTATGATATATTTTTAATAATTAAGTAATGAAAGTGAGGTGAAATTATATATTTAACATCCACAAAAAAATTTTGCTTTTTGTAATTATTCTTACTTTATTTATTTCAGTTTTTTTTATTCCAATTATTCAAAGTTCCAATTACTCAAACACAAATTATAATGAAATCATTTCTGTAAATCCTAATGGATTTGTTTGGCCTATTCCAGGTTATACAACTATTAGTTCTCCATTTGGAAAAAGAAACTCTCCAACAGCAGGAGCATCCAGTTTTCATTATGGTTGTGACATCCCTGCTCCTCAAGGTACTGCTCTAATTGCTATTAGTGATGGAACAATTACTTTTTGTAACTTTCTAGGTGCTGGTGGATATACTATTACTCTATCTTTTTCAAACTTTAAAGTTACTTACTGTCATGTTGACCCTAATTTTATTGTATCTGTTGGAGACACTATTAAGCAAGGTCAAATTATTGGATATGTTGGACCTAAAAATGTTTATGGAGTCCCTGGCAATAATTATAAAGATTCAAATGGTAATCCTACAAATGGTGCCACAACAGGCCCACACCTTCATTTAGGTTTTAGAATTGATAATAAATATGTAAATCCATTAAATTATTTCTAATTTTTTTAATTTGCTTCAGAATTCGACATACTTTTCTTCTTTTGCCTGCTATAATATGGATATATTTGAAAAAAGAGGAGGAATTTAAATGAAAAAAGAATTTAAAAAAACAGGTGAAATTAAAATTGTAGTATATAAGGAACTTGATAAAAAAAGTCCTGTTTTTAATTTTAGAACAAACTCTCCAAAATTGATACCCCTTGTTAATATTTTAGAGGATACTTTAAAAAGTTACTGATTTTTTAGAATTTATAAGAATGGTAACAAAGCCTACATAATTAAAATTCATGTGAGTCTTTTTAAAGATAATATTTCTTGTTGTATAGGAAAAATTCTCATTCATTAAAAAAAGAAATAGGTTTTTCCTATACAATCTATATAGCAAAACCTTATAAACAAAGTTCACGTGTGTGATTTTTTTCAATTGAAAGATTTATACCTTTTAATTTATACTTCCTTATCTCTATCTATCTCTATTCTTTCTAAATCTTCAAATGCTGGATCACTTATATTTTTTCCAAGATAATCAAATCTTGAACCATGGCAAGGGCAATCCCAAGTTTTATCAATTTGATTCCAATTTAACAAACATCCTAGGTGTGTACAAATTGGCTTTATTGCATAAATTTGCCCCTCTGCACTTTTATATACTCCTATTTTCTGCCCATCAATTTCTATTATTTTACCAGTATCACATTTTAAATCATAATTTAATATATCAGCTTCTTTTATTTTATCTATTAAAAGTCCTTTACTTGAATCTACCAACATGTTTTTTACTTCTTCATAATTTTTAACAGGTTGTAACCTCAATGATGAAAAAATATCTGAATAAGGATTTTCTATGCCTCTAATACTATCTACTATAATATTTGTCGCTACATTTGAAAATGTCATTCCCCATTTTTTGTATCCTGTAGCTACATACACATTAGGCAAAAAAGTAGATGCTTGACCAATATATGGCAATTTATCAAGGCTTATACAATCTTCTGCATCCCATTTTTTTAATATTTTTGCATCTGGATAATATTTTTTTGCAAATTTTTCTAATCTTCCATAGCTTTCTTCATATGTTGTAGCCTTAGCAGTTTTATGGTCTCCTCCTCCTATTAGTAAAATTTGCTTTCCTTCATATTCAGCTGTTCTTATAGAAATATTCGGATTACTTATACTTATATACATTCCATTTGGCAATTCTTTTTTAGTTTCTACTGCAATTAAATATGACATTGATTGATACATCTTTGCAGAATATAATCCTTTAAATTTTAAAAATGGATAATGACTTGCTATAATAACATATTTTGCTTGAATTTTTCCTTTTTCTGTTGTTACAATATAATCATCTTCATTTTTTTCTATATTTGTAGCTTTTGTATTTTCATATATTTCTACATTATTCTCTAATAACTTATTTACTAATCCTTTTATATATCTAACAGGATTAAATTGTGCTTGATTATTAAAACATATTGCTCCTTCTATATTAAAAGGTAAATCTAATTTCTTTAAATATTCACATTTAAAATCCATTTTCTCTAAAGCATCATATTCCTTTTCCAATATAGGAATCTCCTCTTTTTTAGTTGTATAAATATAACTATTTAATCTTTTAAAATCACAATCAATCTTTTCTTTTTTTATCCTTTCTTCTATTTGTTCAATAGCCCTTTCGTTTGCCTCTAAATATTTTTTAGCAGTATCTATATCAAAAGAATTTATCAAATAATCATAAAAAGCATCATGTTGACTAGTTATTTTTCCTGTAGTATTACCTGTTGTCCCTGAACAAATTTGTGATTTTTCAACTACTTTTATTGAATACCCAAGATTAGATAATTCATACGCACAAGTTATTCCAGTTATACCTGCACCTATTATGCAAATATCCACTTTCTTATTATTTTTTATTTCATTTAAATTTTTATCTACTGTATTAAAATCTGTTGTTTTTTTCCAAATAGATTCATTCATTCTTTTCAATCCTTTCTAAATTTTCTTATTGTATTGAAAAAACTTTTTTCTCTTAACCTGGTGTGAATTTTTTCGTATACAATTTATATAAAAAACAAAATGTAAGATTACATATAAAATGACCTATGTAAGTTATTTTAATGTATCTTTGCTAGCTTTTTTCTTAGTATTTACAAAATTTATTAATTTATTTATTAAGAATCTTAAATAAATTAAAATTTGTGAACGTTGGGGACACTCCATTTCGTTTTTTCTTTTTGATGTTTTTTAGAAGATTTTTTGATTTTTGGTGTGAGGCCGTTTTCACAGGTTAATAATTATTTTTTTATTTAAAAACACTCCATAGCAGGGTCGTTTGAAAACCTAATTGGTTGCTCACGCTCTGGGGTCTAGGTACGGTTTTCAAGCTAACGCGGGTCTTAGGGAACTGTCGGTATTTTAAATAAAAAAATAATTATTAACCTGTGAAAACTACTTTGAGAAATTGTGAGCGATATGTATGGTGTTTGGTAAAACATCCAAAAGAAAAAACGAAATGGAGTGTCCCTAACGTTCACAAAAGTTCTTACAAATTTCTTACAATTTTAATATAAAAGTAAATTTTTAAATATTTTATGTTATAATTTTTTTGAGGTGTATAAGATGAATTACAATATTTTAGTTTTAGATGATGAAAAAGAAATTGCAGACTTAGTAGAAGTTTATTTAAAAAATGAAAACTACAATGTTTATAAATTTTATAATTCTCAAAAAGCTTTAGATTTTATTAAAGAAAATAAAATAGATTTAGCAATATTAGATGTAATGATGCCAGATATTGATGGTTTTTCTATTTGTAATATTATAAGAAAAGAATATAACTATCCTATTATTATGCTAACAGCTAAAGTTGATGATATTTCCAAAATTCAAGGGTTATCTATAGGTGCAGATGATTATATAACTAAGCCTTTTAACCCTTTAGAACTAATTGCCAGAGTAAAGTCTGCTTTAAGAAGATACTATAATTATAATACTGAAAAGGAAAATAAAAATGTAATTGAATTTCTTGGATTAAGTATAAATAAAAGTAACCATAAATGTATTTTATATAATGAAGAAATAAATTTAACACCTATTGAATTTTCTATACTTTGGTATCTATGTAAAAATCGAGGAAGAATTGTAAGTAGTGAAGAACTGTTTTCTAATGTATGGGGTGAAAAATATCTAGATTGTAATAATACTGTTATGGTTCATATAAAAAGATTAAGAGAAAAATTGCACGAAAAGCCTAAAAATCCAAAATTCATAAAAACTGTTTGGGGGGTCGGATATGAAATTGAATAGTACTAATGTAGAAAATAATATATTTGCCAAAACTCGTAAAAATTTTATTATTACAACTATTTTGTGTGTAATAGCTCTTCCTATTATACTTTTTTTGGTATTATATATAGTTGAACTACTTGATTTTCAATGGTTTTATGATATGTACCCAGATTTTTACTATAATATTAGAAATGTATTTTATTCTATATATTATACACATGATTTATCTATTTATATCTTTATCTTTATTTTATGGTGCATACCAATTATTTGCATAAGCTTAATTATGTATAAAATGTTAAAAAAATCATTTTCATATATAACTGAACTAGAAAACGCATCTACAAAGTTACTAGATAAAAATGTAGATTATATACAACTAAGACCAGAACTTTCAGATATAGCAGATAAAATGAATCATTTAAAATTAGAAGCTCAAAAAAATGAACGATTAGCAAAAGAAAGTGAACAAAGAAAAAATGATTTAATTGTATATTTAGCACATGACTTAAAAACTCCTCTTACCTCTATAATTGGCTATCTAGAATTATTAAGAGAATCTCCAGATTTACCAATTGAACAAAGAGTAAAATATACAAATATCACATTAGATAAAGCTTATAGATTAGAAGAATTAATGAATGAGTTTTTTGAAATAGCCAGATTTAATGATACAAAAATAGTTTTAATGAAAAAAAACTTAAACTTAAAACTTATGTTAGAACAAATTATTGACGAATTTTATCCATTAACTAATGACCAAAACAAAAAAATAATCATAAATTGTGACAATAATATAACATGCTATGCTGACCCAGATAAACTATCTAGAGTTTTTAATAATGTTATTAAAAATGCTATTTCTTACAGTTTTGAAAATACTAATATAAATATAAATGTTTCTTACACAAATGATTTAATAACTGTTGCAATACAAAATGAAGGATACACCATCCCAAAAGAAAAGCTAGATTCTATTTTTGAAAAATTTTATAGAGTAGACAATGCAAGAAAAACCTCCACTGGTGGAGCTGGTCTCGGACTTGCTATAGCCAAAGAAATCATAACACTACACGGAGGAAATATCACTGCAAAAAGTGAAAATAATCTAACTACATTTACTCTAAACATCCCAAAATAAATTTTATAAACATTGGGTGAACGTTAGGGACACTCCATTTCGTTTTCTTGTTTTTAAATAAACATCGAGTATCCATTTTGCTTTTTTGCTTTTAGATGTTCTACCAAACACCACACATCACTCACAATTTCTCAAAGTAGTTTTCACAGGTTAATAATTATTTTTTTATTTAAAATACCGACAGTTCCCCAAGACCCGCGTTAGCTTGAAAACCGTACCTAGACCCCAGAGCGTGAGCAACCAATTAGGTTTTCAAACGACCCTGCTATGGAGTGTATTTAAATAAAAAAATAATTATTAACCTGTGAAAACGGCCTCACACCAAGAAAGCCAAAAATCCCCACAAAACATCTAAAAGTAAAAAAGCAAAATGGATAACCCCAAAAGTTTATCACGAAGCCCTCAAAAAAAACGAAATGGAATGTCCCCAACGTTCACATCATACTACAAATATATATTGCATACACAAGTATCAACAAAACACCACTTTTTCTATCCAACTCATTCCTCTTATTTATAGTAGTTATAATTTGCAAAAATATAGTCACAAATATCAATATCAACAAACTTCCATTAAAATCTGTAGCAAATGTCAAAGGATTTATTACTGCTCCTAAGCCAATTAGCAAACATAAATTCAATATATTTGACCCTGTTATATTTCCAAGTAGTAAATCCGGTTCCCCTCTTTTAGCTGATATTATTCCTGTTATAATTTCTGGCAATGCAGTCCCTATTGCCACTATTGTCATTCCTATAAATCTTTCTGACAAACCAAAAGTTTCTGCAATTATTATAGCATTATCTACAACAAAATCTGAGCCAAATTTTAACCCTAATATTCCAAGAATCATATAAATTATAATCCTAGTTATTGAACTATTTTCTTTTGATTTAACATCTTTTATCATTTCTTCATCAAATTCTTTGTCTTTTACTTTCTTCTCTTCATATATCGTATATAAAATATATGCAAGTGTACATAAAAGCAATATTACTCCTTGTCCTCTTGTAATTGTTTGTGCTTCACCTAATTTTTCTGTATTCCCTAAAAAAAAAAGTAAAAACATTACAAAAATCCCAATTGGAAGATGTACTCTTATAATTCTTTTTTTAAATTTCACTGGTCTTATTAAACTTGAAAGCCCTATCACAAACAAAAAATTACATATGCAACTACCTATTGCATTGCCTATTATTAAATCTGAATGCCCGTCTATTGCAGATGTAATTGTAATAAACACTTCTGGTAGTGATGTACCTAATGCCACTATTGTTAGTCCTATTAAAATTTCCGATAGTCCAAATTTTTTAGCTATACTTGTTGCTGATTTTACTAACAAATCTGCTCCCTTTACTAAAAGTATAAAGCCCAGTATTATTATAATTATCTCTATTAACAATTTTCTCCTCCTAGGTTTCTTTAGTCTTAATATTTTTTTATTTTATCTACCAACTTTTTCTACTAACTAATTTCTTCTGAATCTATTACTTTATTATATAATTATTATGCACAAAATAAATTATTTTAATTAAATTATTTTACACTAAATAATTTTTAATTCTTTTAGTTAAATTTTTATACATTTTAATAAGTAATATTATAAAAACTCAACAAATATTTTTTTATTTAATAAAAATATACATTTCAAAAATAATAAGATAGAACAAACTAGACTTTAGTTCATTCTATCTTTGAAAATTAAAAGGGGATGTTTTTTGTGTTTTCTATCTGGCGATTGTTTCCACTTTTTTAGTTCTTCTATTTTTTCTCTATACATAATAATCACACTCCTTATCAGTAACTAATTATAGTATAACATTTTTTACACAAAAATCAAACGACTTTTGAATATTTTTACACATTTTGCTAATGACTTTTTGTGTAGATTTGCACATTTTCCTAACGACTTTTTTATTTAAGAAATATTTTTTATAAACCTTAAGACATGTAATATTATTTTTCATTACTGAAAGTTTCAAGTCTGCTAATTTTTTTGCATTTATAAAATTAACTATCATTATAAACCTATTTTTATTCGGATGAAATTGTTTGGCATCCATACTAAATAGCTCTACTATAAATTTATATTATCATTTGTCTAATACTCCAATATAATGATTGTTGCAAATTATGAAATAATACTTTTTTCACAGAAAAAAAATTGTGCTAATTGTTCTTTATTATATATGCCATAATATTCATAATCTTGATATGCTTGAAATATAAATAAAAAAAACATATTATATATAATTATAGAATTTATTCATAATTGATTAATTTCTTATAATACTCTTCTATCTTTTCTTCATATTCTCTTTTTGTCTTTTCATCACATAAATAATCTTTATAAATTGCAATTAACATTTCTCTAGTCAATTCACTAATATCTTGGTATTTTAAATCTTTATTAAAATCATATTTAAAATAATAGTTCTTTAGTTTATGTTTTGCTATCTCATCTCTAAATTGTTTTGGAATTTTATTTTTCAATTCTTGTGGCATAAAATTTATTATTGTAGTAAGTTGCATACATGAAATAATATATTTCTTTTTTTCCTTATCCATTATCTTTCACCTATATTTAATCCTTTCACAACTTTATCTATAAAAGATTTAATACTAGAAATTTTACTATTTGTTTTTTTCTTAATAATTTGCAATAAAATTGATTTTCTACTCATAACAAAATTTTCTATTTCTTTAATAAAATCCTCATTTTCTATTTTCTTATTCAAATTTATATTATCCCAATCTTCTATACTTTTCCAATCTGTTGTTAATAAATTAAATCTTTCTTCTTTTGAAATACTTGGTGACAATATAATTTCATTTTCAATTTGATGATGTTCTAATCTAGAAAACTCTCTTTTATCATTTTTGTCTTTTCCCTTTAAAAATGTATTTATACCAATAATATTTGATGTATTCAAATCGTCTTGATACCAAGTAAAGTCGTCTTCATATTTTTCACCATCTAATTCAATATAATTCCATGCATGCGTATCATTTCTTATTACTTCACACTTTAATCCATAATATTCTGCTAATGCTTGTATTATAGTTGAAAATCCTTTACATACCGTCTTTTTTTCTAATAGTCCCTTTAAATTTTGAGATTTGTCCACTTTTTCTTCGTTATTTTCATTAACATAATCTTGTTCATGTTCAATAATATCACTAGTTTCATAGTCATATTTCATATATCCAGTTAAGCTTTGAATAATTTGAGAATATATTATTTTTTCTCTATCTTTTACATTTTGCGGAAGAATATTAATTTCACTTAGTATTTCTTTTAATATTTCTCTAATCTGCTGAATTTCATCAAGTTTATATATTGCACCTTTTCTTATTCCATTTTGAGAAAAGCAATCATATTCACGAATTGTATTATCTCTTTGTAAATAAACCATGGTTTCACTTTTTAATTCTTTTAACTCTTCAATATTAACATCCCATATAGATTCATATTGTATAACCGCTAATTCTCCTACTTTATCTTCATTTATAATCTTTTTATTAAATTTTTTTTCTTTTGTTTCTTTATCAAAAGATATATAATCTATATCGCCATTTTCACTATTAATAGTAATAATATTATATCGTTTTTCTGTATTTTCAAATTGATATATACTTTCATTTTCATCTACAACTATTTTATAACCATCACTAAGTTCTATCTCTTTCATGTTTCCTGATATACAAAGTATTTTAACGCATGAATCTTTTGGAATAGTAATTTTTTTAATTGTTTCATTTTGAATATCTAACCTTTGTAATTTCTTAGGGAGTACAATTTCTTCTTCTCCATAATATATTACATTATTTTTGCATGTTTCCAACTCTGATTTTTCTGATAAATTTATTCGTACAGGATAACCATAAAAAGCATAATTTCCTAGTTTTTTTAAACTATCAGGTAATGTAACTTTATTGATAATATTACATCCCCAAAAAGCTGAATCGCTTATTTCTTCGAGTTGAGAATCTTTTTCAAAATATAATTCTATTTCTACATCATCTTCATGAAAATCTTGTAGTATTTCATTCCAATTCAAATCAATTTTTTTTGCATTTTGTGGAATTATTATTTTTCTACCATTTTTTCTTATATATTCTTTCATCCAATTTTTATCTATAATCATGCTATTCTTGTATTCTTTAGAACTTAAATATGCTGTTGGTACTTTTCCTATAGTTATATCTTCCATAACATTTTTTACTCCTTTTAATAATTTTAAACTAAAGTTTTTCTTTTTCTAAGTTATTTTCCTATATATCTTACTTGAATAACATCCTCTTCCATATATAGCCTCCTTTAATTTTTATTTATTTTTTAGTTAAACATACTAATATTATAACATAACATTTTCAAAAAAAGCCCATTTTTTTGAAAAAACTTAATCACGTCACAATTTTCGTTATCTCACATTGTCTCTCTATAATTCGCGATACTGATATCATTTTATTTATGGAAAACGGAAATATAATTAAACAATACCCCCAAATTATTAAGCTTTTTGTTTAATAATTGGGGGCATTTTTTCTTTCTCCGTTTTTCTTAATTATAAATTTCTTGTAACCAACTTTCTACCTCACTTGGAGCACTTTCCATTCATTATATATTTACTATTTCATATTCTCTACTTCCAAGTCCTAATTGATTTGCTGCTTCAACTGTGTGTATTCCATGTCTTGAATCCATTCTTTCTATTAAAGCTGCTTTTCCTTCATCATCTGCATTCACTACTGCATCATAACATGCTTAATCAAGAGCTACTGGGTCTGTTGACGCAAATATTCCTAAATCAGCCATTTCTGGTGCATGTGGATTTGAATCACAATCACAATCTACTGACAAATTATTTGCTAAATTTATATAAAGGATATTATCTCTTCCCATAAAGTCCATAACTCCTTTACAAGCATCTGCCATAGATTCTAAGAAATCATCTTGCTCTGGTAAATTATCCCATAATTCTGCTGGATTTTTTGTTTTTGCTGCTGTATGAATCCATGCCTTACCATTAGAAGAACCAATACCTATTGACATATTCTTTAGTGCTCCTCCAAATCCTCCCATAGCATGACCTTTAAAATGTGATAACATAAGCATTGAATCATAATTTTTTAAATGTGCTCCTACATAATTTTCTTTTAGATGAAATCCATTTTCTACTGGTATTGGCATATCTCCTTCTTCATCCATTATATCTACTTTTGCAATATCTAAGAATCCATGTTCTTTTATTGCTTTCCAATGCTCTTCTGTGCTACTTCTTCTTCCACTATATGCAGTATTACATTCAACAATTGTACTATTTAGTTTTGTTACTAAATCTTTAATTAGATTAGGATTTAAAAAATTGTGTCCTCCTGGTTCTCCTGTTGATATTTTAACTGCAACTTTTCCTTTTAAATCTTTTCCTAATGCTTCATAAATTTTAATTAAACTTTCTGGAGTTATCTCCTTTGTAAAATAAACTTTTGATTTTTCCATTTTTTCATCTTCCTTTCTTATATTTATTCTTTACTAAAAAACTAAAAATAATAATTTTTTTATTTGTTTTTATAATAATATATACCTTTATGTCTATCACTTTTTTTATTTATATATTAGTGCATATATTTTTTTATATTTGTGCACATATTTTTTAATTATAAAGATTTTCTTTTAAAATAATTTCTTAATTATATATATCACTTAGAGCTTACTTTAAGTCAATACCTTTTCTCAATTTTTTTATTTTATTAAATTTTATGTGCATTCTTCGTTTTGAATGGCTTATTTGTAAACCTTATTTAACTGCAAATATTTTATTACAATTTACATTCTTATAGAAAAGCCTCAAAGAAAAATTATATTATAACTTCTCTTCGAGGCGGTTAATTTTAACCAACGAATCGTAACAAATTTTGGAAAGCAGACTATTTATAACAGTGAATAATAACAAATTTAGAAAAAGCCACATATGTTATAAAATACCATCGTGACTTCTAAATAAATATTAAATATTATTTATTGCTAGGAAAGAAAAAATCTGCTGTCATATCTAAATAATTTAGACCACTATATTCTGAAAATCTTTCTTTAACTCTATCTTTAAATTCTTCTTTATTTGAACATTCTCTAGCAATTTTTTTCAATTCTTCAAGATATGCAATTTTTGTATCCACATCTTCCAAAGTTTCTGGTGTATAATGACTTGATAAAATCAATTTATATCCCTTTTGTTTATAACTATTTAACTGTGCAATTATAGCATCTGCATGACCTTCACCTGCTACTATTGAATGACAATCATGCCCTAACATATGTGTATATACACATCCTATTTGAGGAAATTCAATTTCTATATTTTCATCATGATATGTAATATTAAGTTCAAAACCTCCTATATTTACATTTTTATCCTTTAAAACACTGTAATTTTATGATATTCCTTTGCAAAAGCTCCTCCAAATGATGTTTCAAAACCTGTTACTAATCCATGTATTGTTCCTTCTTTCATAGATTTTATAGTACCTTCAGAAGCATATCCTTTTACATCTTGAAAAATTGTTCCTCCATTTGGATGATCAGAAAATACTTTTCCTACTATTGTTTTTCCAATTCCTTTTACATATGATTCAAATTCTTCTAAATTATCATAAAATGCTGGAAATTCAACTAGTAATAAGTTCTCTTGATTTTCTAAAATATAGCTTTCATCACTCATTAAATCATTAGTTTGATAACAATGTAATTTAATCTCTCCAAAATTATAAACTTCTACTAAACCCTTTTTTAAATTTATTTTTGTTTTTTCCATTTTACTATCATTCCTTTCCTTTTCTAATAAAGTGATATCACATTTAACTGTTTTCATTCTACTACCCTTACATTCTTTTGTAAAGTAGGCACTTTAAAGTAATATAGTATCTCAACTGATACTATTGTTGACTTTCTAAAGGATTTTTATTTACATTTTTATTATATTTTGATATACTTAAAGAAAAAATGGAGTTGATATTTATGAAAAAAGATTTACCAGCTTGTCCTGTTGAAATAACAATGGGGTTAATTGGAGATAAATGGAAAGTTTTAATTATTAGAGATTTACTTACAGGTACGAAAAGATTTGGAGAATTAAAAAAATCTTTAAATAGTATTACTCAAAAAGTTCTAACAAACAATCTAAGACAAATGGAAGCATCTGGACTTGTTAAAAGAAAAGTTTATGCAGAAGTACCTCCTAGAGTTGAATATTCTTTGACTGAAACTGGATGGAGTTTAAAACCTATTTTGGATTCGATGGTTGATTGGGGGAATGAATATCGAGAGAAACAAAAATAGATTAGAAATAGAAGTTAGAATAATTTAGTTTCATAAATTTTTTATATGTTTTAAGGCGTTCAATTTGAACGCCTATTGAGTTGTTAAAAAATGGTACTTTCCATGTTTTTTGAATCATCTAAAGCTTTTTCACCTATTTCTTTCATTTGTTCCTTTGATAATCCAATACTTTCATTTAATTCTACAATAAAAGACTCCTTTATTGTATTTACAATGCAGTAACCTATCAACGAAGAATGAAGATTTGATAACCTTACAGCTATTATATCAAAACTGTAAATTCCTTCATCAATTTTTGTCCGAAAAACTTTAGAAATATTTATTGCTACCATAACAATACCTCCAAAATGTAAGATTTTACTTGTTTCTAATAGAGTATAGCAGAATCATTATTAAAAATCAACTTATGGTATTCGTGTTTAATGTTGTTGCCATTGATTTTTAGCATTTTCTCTTTTTATTTTATACGTATCCTCTGCCTTCATTCTTTGCCTTTCCATCTCTTCTAGCATTAATCTTTCTTCTTGTGATAACTCTACTCCTTCTCTAGACCTTTTGAATAACAAGCGTTTTCTTTGATTTTTAGCAATATCTGCTTCTTTTTGTTCTTTTTCAGATTCAGTTATTTTACTTGTCAATATATTTCTTTTAATATCATTTATAGATATTGATTTTTTGTCTATTTCTTGTGATATATCTGTTTTGACATTTGTTTTCCTCCAACATAACCAATTCATTTTATAATCATTTTGAAATTTGTCCTTTTTGCTCTACTTTTTGTTTTTGTATTTGCTTTATCTCTTGAACAACATTATTTATTTCTTGTAATACTATTCATTGTGTATCATGTTCGATTGTAGTTGGTGTTATTGAATGTTCAGAATTTTATTTATTATTTTCTCGTAACTTTTTTAATTGTTCGATGTTTTTTTTCTCCATCCCCAAATCATCACTATTGGATTTCTGTTCCGCCCCATTCAACTGCCACAAATCCTGTTCTTTCTGGTGTCTCTAATTTTTGTTCTTTCACTTCAATTGGATTTTTTAATCCTTTAAATGTCATTACCACTCTAATAATTGTATCTGGATTTGGATTTATCTCTAATGACATATTTTCTTCTATTTCTTCTTCACTTGCAAATCTTATATAATTATATTCATTTTCTTCTAATTTTGGCAGCCAGTATATAATAAATTCTTCTGCTTCTCTTTCTGTTAATCCTAATATTGCTAATTTTTCTTCTAAAAATTCTGCACTATCTTCTCCTTTAATGACAAATCCTTCTTTTTCTACTTGATAATGTTCTATATTTCTACTTTCATAATATAAAGAATATAAATTTCTACCTGTTTCTAAATCTGTTAAATCTCCATTTTCTTTAGCTATTACTTTCCATTCATTTATATATTGAGGATATGAGGTTAACAGTCTATTAGGATATCCAAGTTTTACAGAAACTTCTGTATCTTTTGTTGGATATAGATATATAATTGGCTTATCTGTCGATTGGGATAAGACTTCATATTCTATACTAGTTATACAACTTGCATAATTTACAGTATTTGCTTGTTCGCGTGTAGGAATTATGATGACATATGCTGCATAAGTATCTTCCTCTGTAGTAGAAATGTTTCCATCCCAGATATATAGTAAGGTTTCTTCACTACTATATTTCAATCCTACCAACCTAGATTCAATAGAATCTGTTCCTTTTTTATATTCTGATTCTGATGTAGCATAATAGGAAAACATAATATAATGATAATTTTCATAATTATAGGCTTGTTTTAAATTCCATTTTTCACAATATGATACATAATCTGAATAATTCATATATTCACATACCTCAAATGAGCTAATATCTTCTGTTGCATCTAATGTTAGATATTGTATATCATATTCTCCTGAATAGTCATCTTTAACTTCTTTATAATAAGTAAATCTATCACCTGCATTATAATAATAAGTTGCTTCTTTTTCTGTATCATTATTACTTTTCTCTGTATCTATATAATTCGTATTCTCCTCTATTTTATTATTCTGAACCATTATATAAATAACAATAGCAATAATAACTATAAATATGATAATTATCGGAATTATTATTTTCAATTTTTTCTTCATTTTATATCCCCTTTACATTTACATTACTATCTTACTATCTTATATACCCAAATCATCTTTATTTCTGCTCCGTTCCATGTTTTTTCATTTGCCTCTGTATGTAAGAGTTCATTATCTTTCACTCCTAACTCTTGTAAATCATCCGTTTTAAGTACTCTGTCTTTATATGTTATTTTTCCTGTATGAAATACACTTTGGAAGCAATTTGAATGATTTGCTATTTCTATTCCCATTTCTCCATTTGCCAATAATTCAATAATAGTATGTTTTAAATGTGAATCTAATTCTCTTTGCATTGGATTTTTAAAATTTTCTTTGCTTTTTGTTGGTATATCTGCGTGCATTTTTTCGTGAAATAGTATTACACTTTCTATTCCTTCTGTATATTCCATTCCAAACATTTCTTCAAATTCTTTCTCATCTGTTGAAATAGTAAATTGTACTGCAAACTCTCCATTATTATTTTTATCTGATAAACAACAAGGCTCTATACTAAATAATTCTGGTGTAAATGGCATATATATAATTTTTTTCACATTAGTATTGCCTATAATATTTTCTGCATTTTCTTTATAATCTTGTGTTTGTCCAATAAACCTTTTTTCCATTTCTTTAGAATATTTTTCATTCATTTGTTCAACTTCTTGAAAAAAATCTTTATCTAATAAATTTTTGTTCCATATATGATAGAATCAATAAAATTTCTGTATATGCTTTTGATAAATTGTTCTCCATTTTTCCTCCATAAAATAACTATACTTTTTCAAAATTATTATATCAAAGCAAAAAATAAATTACAATAATTTTTATTGATTTTTGCTGAACTTGAACGGAAAGCCAAAGAACTCGCTACTGAGGAATATGTAAAGAATAAGGGCAATGCTGATTTTGCAAGGATTTGTAACTATATTATGGAGCGTTACGATATGAGTTATGCTATTGTAAGAAATGAGAAATTAACACGAGCAGAAATAAATGGAAAAGGAACTCACAATGATAGAAAAGCAAAAAATCATACTAATAAAGATATTGATCCTACAAAAACACATTTGAATTATTATATTAAGAAAAACGAACTAACATACACAAAAGAATTTGATAAATATATGAATAAAAATAATTTACAAGGACATCTTAGAAGTAATAGTATAATTATGTGCCAAATGATATTTACATCTGACCAAGCATTTTTTGATAGAATTAGAGAAGAAGAAACAAAAAGATATTTTGATGAATGTTATAAATTTATCTGTAATTATAAAAATCTTGGAGAAAAGAATATAA